>NZ_JBEYFE010000004.1:314639-500631 GCF_040634235.1 Streptomyces sp. NPDC007157 | reverse complement strand
AGGGCCTCCGGAATCTGGAACACCCAGACGGAATTCGGGTTCCCCTTGGCATCCAGGACCAGGTCGCCGGTGAGTCCGACACCGGACGAAGCGGTGTAGACGCCCGGGATGAGCGTGGTGCCATTTCCGATTCCCGCCGCGAGCCCAAAGTCCTCCGCCTCGCCGGCCGCGCTGTTGTACGCCGTGACCAGGTCGGACTTGGCCTGCAGCGCGACGGCGTCGGCAGCGTGCACGGCGCCCAGCACCTCGCCGGGCGGGAAGCCTGTGATCGCCGGGGTCGGATGCGTCCCGAGGTCGTGGCTGATCACCGTGGCGCCGGTGTTGGTGACTCCCTTACCTGCCAGAACGGAGAAGCTCTGGGCCGTGCCCAGCTGCACGGGCGTAGCGATGGCGACTGCCTGCGCGGGTGTCATGACGACCATCGCCGCGGCGACCGTCGTGGCGAGGGCCGAGGCCAGCAGGCCGGGCAAAGCGCGGCGGCGAGCTGTTTGAGGGATTTTCAGCTTCATCGAGAGGCCATTTTCTGTGGGGGGCCGTGGCATACCGGGCCCTGCCAAATCGCCCGGGAGCCTGGATCTGCTCGCCGCATATTACGGAGAAATCTATGCGCGGCAACAGAAAATGAGGGAGAGTCGTGATTTCCGAGAGTTAAGCCCTCGAATACGTGGCAATTGTTGGGAAATTTGCATTTCCGATTATCCGAAACGCTCGCCCGAATGCGCAGATCTTTATCGACGGCGGCCGGTGTGCCCAGCCATGTCAGATGCAGGGGTCACCAGTTGGAGCGCCTCGGCTTCGCCGCCGAGATCGGCCGTTCTCGTCCCCGGTGCGGCGGAGGGTGCGCACCAAGGTGCCGTCACGTAGCACGACGACGCCACCCTTCCGGGTTATTTCCTTCAAGGCACGGTCCAGGCACGGGGCACGGGCCGGCAGCAGCCCGATCACTTCGAGCAGCCAGCGGCGCACGGTGGAGGAGGAGGCGTCGTCACCGCTCGCCCTTGCGGAAAGCCGCTGGTCGTGACCGAGGCACGCGCGGAGGACCAGGGTCATCCGGCCAGCCGGGAGCGCGCGCCAGCAGGAACGGATCTTCTTCAGGCGACCACGGACCAGGCCGGAGACCAGGTCCACGGCGGCGCTCGACAACGGCAGGTGGCACTGGTAGACAAAGCCCTCCAGTGCCCTCGGTGGAGCCGGTGTTCTTGCGCATGGGATCCCCAACTCCCGCCGGGGGCACTTCTTGTTACGTCGAAATCAGGCCGGGGCCGGTCAGACGGGCGGCTGCGGCAGAGCGGTGAATCGGAATAACGCTCGGCGGCCAGCCGTCCTCGACGACGCAGCGGGCGGCGCAGCCGACCGGTCTCGGCCAGGGTGCATTACGGTGGGCCAAGACGGCCTTCTCGGTGCTCGGTGGAGATGTCGCAATCCATACCGAAGCAGGAAGGCCCTCACCCGTTCAAGACCACCCAGGCCATGCCGTCCGCCACCAACCACCGTGGACACAACAACCCGGTCACCGGCAAGGACCCGCCCTGACGCGCCAAGGCGCTCGACGCATGGAAGCGCCGAGGAACAAGAGCACGGCTGACGTCAGTGATCATTTGGAAGGGCGTGCCGTGTCTCGTCATGGGCTGCGATCGGCGCCCGGCGTTCCGCCCGTGGAGTTGGCGTCATGACGACCGCGGTCGTCGTCGGTGGCGGGCCCAACGGGCTCGCCGCTGCGGCCCTCCTCGCGCGGGATGGCCTGGACGTCACGCTGCTGGAGGCCGCCGACGAGGTCGGCGGCGGCACGCGCAGCCACGAGGCGATCCTGCCCGGCCTGTTGCACGACCACTGTTCGGCCATCCACCCCATGGCCGTCACCTCGCCCGCGCTCCGGGCCCTCGGCCTCGAACGCCACGGGCTGCGCTGGCGGTTGCCGGAGATCGACTGTGTGCACCCGCTGGACGACGGGACGGCCGGGGTCCTGCTGCGCTCCGTCACGGAGACCGCCGCCGGGCTCGGCCCGGACGGCCGCCGCTACCGGGCCCTGGTGGAGCCCTTGGTGCGGCGCTGGGACGCCCTCGCGCACGACGTGATGGGTCCGTTGCTGCGGATCCCGGCGCACCCGCTGCTGCTCGCCCGGTTCGGCCTGCCGGCCGTGCTGCCTCCCGCGGTTCTCGCGCGCCTCTTCCGGACCCCGCAGGCCCAGGCTCTGTGGGCCGGGGTGGCGGCGCACGCGTTCCGGCCGTTCTGGGACCCGCTCGTCTCGGCGATCGGGCTCGGCATCCTCACCTCCGGCCACACCGCCGGGTGGGCCGTCGCCGAGGGCGGCTCGCAGTCCATCGCCCGCAGCATGGCCGCGGTTCTCCTCGCCGCCGGCGGCACGATCGAGACCGGGGTGCGGATCACCGCCCGGCGGCAGATCCCGCCCGCTGACGTGACTCTGCTCGACCTCGACCCCGGTCAGGTCGCCGCCCTCTACGGCGACAGGCTGCCCGCCCGCGTGACGGGCGCGTACCGGCGCTTCCGCCGCGGGCCTGGCGCCTTCAAGGTGGACCTGGCCGTCGAGGGCGGCGTGCCTTGGAGGGACGAGCGGGCACGACGGGCCGGGGCCGTGCATCTCGGCGGCCCGCTCGCCGAAGTGGCCCGGGCGGAACGGGACGTGACGCAGGGCCGGATGCCCGAGCGGCCCTTCGTCCTGGTCGGCCAGCAGTACCTCGCCGACCCCTCCCGGTCGGTCGGCGACGTCCACCCCGTCTGGACGTACGCCCACGTCCCGCACGGCTACGACGGCGACGCCACGGAGGCGATCCTCCGGCAGCTCGAACGCTTCGCCCCCGGCGTACACGAACGAATCGTGGGCCGGCACATCACCCGCCCCGCCGACTTCGCCGCGGCCAACCCCAACTTCACCGGCGGCGACATCCTCACCGGAGCGAAGACAGCCTCCCAGCTCCTCCTGGGCGCCCGCCCGGCGCTGGACCCTTACGCCACTGGCCTGCCCGGAGTGTTCCTGTGCTCAGCGGCCACCCCACCCGGCCCTGGGGCGCACGGCATGTGCGGCGCCGGAGCGGCGGCATCAGCACTGCGCCACCTGGGAGGCCGCCCGACCTGGCAGGCTCAGGAACGCTCCCAGGACTCGCACACGTAGAAGCGCTCCTCGCTCGCGCAGCCCAGGCCATCGGAGACCTGCTCGGACCCCAGGTTCCAGCCCGACGGCACCGTTGACCTTGCGGCCGAGTCCGATCAGACGGTTGCACTCCGTCCACGTGCGGCAGGCAACCCAGCCCTCGACAAGAGATGCCCCCCACCCACCCAATGAGCTGAACATCTGCTGCTCGATCCCACCGGGTGGGCCGTCATCAGATGACGGCCCACCTGGACAGCATCGTGGTGCACCTCTCCCGGTTGCTCGCCGCGCATCGCCGGCGCCTCAACACGCCCCGTGGGTCGCGGGTCCTGGGCACGTTCCGGCAGGCGGACATCGCCGACCTCCGCGCCGATTCCGCGGCGGCATCTCGCGGTTCGCCGCCCCTGTCCGAGTAAAGCCGTTGAACTGCCCGCCCTGCTCTAGACATGATCCACTCTGTGGACACCTACCTGGAGACCGAGCGCCTGACCCTGCGCCGCTTCACCGCCGACGACGCGGACCTGCTGATCGAGTTGGACAGCGACGCCGCGGTGATGCGCTATCTGACCGGGGGCCATGCGACCGCCCCGGAGATCGTCCGCGAGCGCCACCTGCCCAACATCATCGCCGGCTACGAGAGATGGGGCGGCGATCTTGGACTGTTCGCCGCGCACGAGAAGGACGGCGGCGCGTTCATCGGCTGGTTCTGCCTGCGTCCCGAGCCGCAGGGCCCGCCGGACGAGGCCGAACTCGGCTATCGGCTGCGGCAGGCGGCCTGGGGCAACGGTTTTGCCACCGAAGGCTCACGGGCTCTGCTGGGCAAGGCGTTCACCGTGCTCGGTGTGCGCATGGTCTGGGCCGAGACGATGGCCGTGAACCGTGGTTCGCGCAACATCATGGAGAAGCTCGAAATGACGCTCGCGGACACCATCCCCACTCCCCCCGACATGGAGATGGTCGAGGGTTCCGAGCACGGGGGCGTGCGGTACGAGATCACCAGGGAGCAGTGGGAGCAGCAGTAGCCACTTGAGCGAGCGGCCGTTGCGGCTCGCCGGGTCCGTCAAGGCGATCGCCGTCCGCTCGCCGAAACCGTCGGCGCGGCCTCCGGGTCATGTGCCCGTGGCGACCCTGAGGGGCTGGCCACCGTCGACGGCCAGGCAGATGCCGGTCAGGAAGGTGTTCGTCAGGGCGAAGAGGACGGCGTGAGCCACGTCCTCGGTGGTGCCGATGCGGCCCGTGGGGTTGCCCGCGGAGAGCCTGGCGAACAGTTCGGCCTTCTTCTCCTCGCCCAGGGGGTCCCACGCGCCGGTGTCGATGGTGCCGGGCGAGACGGCGTTGACCCGGATCGGCGCCAGTTCCACGGCCAGGGACCGTACGACGGTGTTGACGGCGCCGTTGGTCGCGGCGACCCCGAGAAAGCCGGGGTCGGGTTCGAGCGCGGCCACACCGGAGAGCAGGACGAAGGAGCCGCCCGCCGGCATGGTGGGCGCGAAGTGCTTGGCGAGCATGATCGGCCCGACGACCTTGGTGTGGAACGACAGCAGGATCGCCTCGGGGTCGAGTTCGAAGACCAGCCCGCGGGCCCGGGCGGAGGCGGTCGAGACCACGTGGTCCACGGCGCCCACCTCCGCCGCCAGGGCCTTGATCGACCCCTCGTCGGTCAGGTCGACGGTGGCGACCGTGGCCTCGGTGTCCCCGTAGCTCTTCCGCAGTGCCGCACGGTCGCGGCCGGCCGCGATCACCCGGGCGCCCTCCGCCAGGGCCGCGTCGCTCACCGCTCGGGCGATTCCGCTGCCGCGGCCCACCACGAGAACGGTCTTGTCCTTCAGGTTCGCGGACACGAGAACTCCTCGTTCGTCGATTACCGGTGTGATGTCGGCGGGCTGATGTCAGCGGGCTGTGACCTCGTCGGCGTCCAGGCCGCGGTCGGCGCCGTGCGCGACGACGCTCTGCCCGGGTTCGGGACGCAGGCGTTCGCCGTCCAGACGGACCTCCACCTTGTCCGCCTCGAAGGACACCAGGTCGCCGATCCGGTCCACCTCGCGGTAGGCGTCGCGGTACGTCCAGGCGGCGCGGTGCGCGTCGCCGATGTCGTAGTAGTCGCACAGGCCCTTGTAGGGGCAGAAGGTCTGGCCTTCGACGGGCCGGAGCCGGGCCTCGTCGATGTCCGCGCGGGGGACGTACCAGCGCGGGGCGAACCCGGACTCGTAGAGCACGACGGGGTGTTCGGAGCGGGCGATCACGGTGCCGCCGGCCCGGACCTCCAGCGTGCGCGAGGTCGTGCGGATGTCGATGCGGTGGTAGGCGTCGGCGGCGTGCCCGAGGATGCGTTCGTCCTCCTCGTAGAAGGCGTCCATGGCACGCCAGGCGAAGGCGATACGACCGTCCAGCTCGCCGGCGTGCTTGGGCAGTGCGGTGAATTCCCAGGCGGCGCGTTCGGTGGTGCGGTCGCCGGCGCTCACCGAGTACCAGGCGGTGTCGCCCAGGTCCTTGTGGCGGGTTACCTTGCCGCCGTCGACGAGGGCCGTCTCCTGGACGTCCTCGCGGGGAAAGTAGGCGACCGGGTAACGGCCGGGCTCGTGCAGCAGGACGACGTCCTCGCTGTCGGCGATCCAGGTTCCGTTGAACTTCACGCGCATACGGCGGCGCAGCCGCTCGGCGAACAGCAGGCGCTCGGGCAGCGGTTCGGGAGTGAGGAAGTGTCCGATCGCGCCGGTGGAGAGGGGGCCTTGTTGCCAGGACAGTCCCATGGGGCTTTCCTTCCGGGTGCCGGGGTGGGGGTGCTGGGCGGAGCCGTCAGGCGAGGGCGCGGGCGAGGAAGTCGCGAATGTGCTCGGTGATGGCCTCCAGGTGGCTCTCCAGGGCGAAGTGCCCCGAGTCGAGGAGGTGGATCTCGGCGTCGGGCAGGTCCTGGGCGAACGCCCGGGCACCGTCGGGGCCGAAGATCTCGTCGTTCGCGCCCCACACCGCCAGCAGCGGGACCTGCGAGTCGCTGAAGTACTGGTGGACCCGCGGGTAGAGATCCACGTTGGTGGGATAGTCGCGGAACAGCTTGAGCTGGATCTCGTCGTTGCCGGGGCGGTCCAGCAGCGCCTGGTCGTGCACCCAGTTGTCCGGGCTGACCAGGCTGGGGTCGGCGACGCCGTTCACGTACTGCCAGCGGGTGATCTCAGGGGTGAGGGCGCCGCGCATGGGGGCCTCGGTCTTCGGTCCCGGGGCCTCGGCGTAGGCGAAGACGCCGTCCCAGAAGGGCTTGACGAAGCCCTCCTCGTAGGCGTTGCCGTTCTGCGTGACGATCGCCGTGACGCGGTCCGGGTTCCGCAGGGCGAGGCGCCAGCCGATGGGGGCGCCGTAGTCCTGGACGTACATCGCGAACCGGTCGACCCCCAGCTGTTCGAGCAGGCCGCCGGTGACGTCCGTGAGGGCGTCGAAGGTGTACGGGAAGTCGCCCAGGTCCGGCATGGCGGACTGGCCGAATCCGATGTGGTCGGGGGCGATCACGCGGTAGCGGTCGGCGAGTGCCGGAATCAGGTTGCGGAACATGTGCGAGCTGGTCGGGAAGCCGTGGAGGAGCACCACGACGGGCGCCTGCGGATCGCCGGCCTCCCGGTAGAAGACGTCGAGGCCGTCGACGGTGGCGGTGCGGTGATGGACTGCGGGAACCATGGATCTAACCCTTCTATCAGTCTTCACTGGTTACGTCTTCACTGGCCGTGTCTTCAGTCGAGCACAGGCCACCTAACCTGTCAAGGCGAGTTTGATGGTTAGGTGCCGAAACGGGTGAGGAGGCCGGCATGCAGGCGACATCTCGCCGTACGGCCGTCAGCCCACGTTGATGTAACCTGTCAAATCTGTCGATGCGGTTAGGAGGCTGGCTGCTATGACGACCGACCGGGAGCAGCAGGACACTCTGCTGGAGCTCCTCAACAGCACGCCCGTGGTCAACGGCGCCGTCCAGGACCTGCTGGCCGACCCGGAGGCCGCCAGGTCCTGGCAGCTGGCCCACGGGGGTACCGGCGGCGTGGAAGAACACCGGCATCTGCTCCAGGCCCGCGATCTCCTGCGGGACGTGGTGAGCGGCGACCGGCCCGCCGCCTCGCTGGCCCCGCTGCTGGAGGACGTCACCTCGCGCCCGCGGGTGTCGCCGGCGGGGGTGGCGTGGGAGCTGGAGGCCCCGGTGGAACGCCGCCTGGCGGTGGCCGCCGTCCTGGCCTGGAGCGCACTGCGGGAGACCATGCCGGGCCGACTGCGCGCGTGCGGCAACCCGGAGTGCCGCCTGTTCCTCATCGACCGCAGCAAGACCAACCGGGCCCGCTGGTGCTCGATGGCCGTCTGCGGCAACCGGATGAAGGCACGGCGCCACTACCAGCGCACCCGCGACGCGGCGGCCGGCTGACAACCGCGCCGACGTACCGTACGCACCACCTCGATCCGTCGCCGCGGCGAGGCCCTCGCGCAGCCGTTCCCGGTCGGGGCTCAGTCCGGCCGGGCCGTGATGCGCTCCCGTCGTACCGGGATGGCGACGAGGGCGCCGACGACGCCTGGGAGCGCCCCGCCGACCAGCACCGCGAGAACCGTGCCCAACGGGTTGACGTCGACGGCGAACTCCATGGCCCGCGGCGCGATGAGGCAGTCCTCGACGATCCGGAGGACTACGTGGAAGACCGCGGTCGCGATCGGGATGGGCCCATCGCGTGCTCGAAGACCGGAAGCCGGCGCGGAGGTTTGTCCCATCGTCCCGAGGACACTCGCGTTCCACCCCTGCGCACCTTCTCGGAGAAGGACTCGCCATGGCAGTGCTCGCGGTGCTCATCCCGCCTCTGATGCTCGGCCTGATGCTCGCCTTGGGCAGATACGAGGAACTGCTGCTGCCGAAGCAGGACGCCGATCGACCCTCCTCGCCGGTCACGCCGACCGAGCTCGCCGACACCATGGCGGGGAGTCCGGCAGCTCCGCTCCACGTCCCGGTCCTGTAGATCGTGTACGACTCTCCCCGGCTCCTCGACGTCGACGTGCCGCAGGTGTTCACCGCCCTGCCCGAACCCGCACCCGCACCCGCACCCGGGCACGCGAGAGCCCCGGGACTCCTTGACGAGTCCCGGGGCCGTGGTGCTCAGCGCGGGCCTTGGGTCAGGCGAGCGGGCCGCCGAACGGGGCGCCGCCCGTGCCGTAGTAGGTGCCCAGTTCGTCGTGGTAGCCCTGGTCGCCGAGATGCTTCTCGCGGTCGAACTCCGGGGCGTCCTTGATCTGTTGCTTGGCAAGGCCGATGAAGACCTTCTTCTCGTTCGGGTCGATGCTCGCGACCGTGCTCGCCGGGAGCAGGACCTCCTTGCCGAAGATCCACACACCGGTGTCGACCACCAGGTAGGCGTCACCGACCTCGTCGGAGTGCTTGTCGACCTTACCGATGCTGCCGTCCGTGGCCTCGACCTTGTATCCAGTGAGGTCGGCGCCCGCAAGACGACCCGCGGTCGACTTGTAACTCCACACATTCTCAGTCACGCGAAAACAACTCCTCCGGTAAAAAGGGGACGGCAGAGACCTCCGCCGATCCTCCTTTTCAGCAGTCGTACACGGCGGTTTATTCGGCCGCCTTGGTTGCGAGTGCCCCGCCTCCAGGGTCACACGCCCCGCATTCAAGCCAGAATCCAGAATTTTCTCCGGCCCTCACGCGGAAAGTATTTTTGTCGGTCGGCTACCAGCGGTACCAGCGGCCACTGCCACCCTTCGGACGAGCAACGAACCCGACGAGCCACAGGACCAACACGACGACCGCGACCCACCACAGAATTTTCAGCGCGAAACCCGCGCCGAAGAGAATCAGGGCCAGCAGAAGAACGAGAAGCAGGGGAATCATAATTGTTAACCTCCGAACCGCCGTGTGCCCGCCGGTTCCCCGTCCACACCTACGAATTCGTAAAAGGAACGCCGTGGGCACGGCTCACTCCCCGGAGTTCGCCTCAGAGGAGAACGGCCCTCGACAACAGGCTGCCGGCGCGTGCGCCCGTCGTCCCTCGCGCGGGCGCGGAGAGGCTCCGACCGAGCTCGCGCAGATCCGGCCCGACCGCGCTGCGGGGACATGAATATGGCCTACGGGGGCAGACGACGCTCACCCCGTTCTCCACCGAAGGCGACACAGTGACCCTGTCCGTGAATGCCCGCGAGACCACCGCCACCATCACGGAAACACCTGCCGCCGCGGACGACCTGCCCTGGATCGAGGACGGCGGCAAGGTAACCCCCAAGGACGCACGCGAGTTGTCCCGGCTCTTCCTCGATCGCCTCCAGACCCTGGAGGAAGGCACCCACGAGTACCAGTACGCCCGCAGCACCCTGATCGAGATGAACCTGTCCCTGGTGAGGTTCGCGGCCCGCCGGTTCCGCAACCGGGGCGGTGGCGACCTGGAAGACGTCATCCAGGTCGGCACCATCGGCCTGATCAAGGCCATCGACCGCTTCGACCTCTCACGCGAGGTCGAGTTCACCTCGTTCGCGATCCCGTGCATCGTCGGCGAGATCAAACGCTTCTTCCGCGACACCACCTGGGCCGTCCACGTCCCTCGCCGCCTGCAGGAACTCCGCGTCAGCCTCGCCAAGAGCAAGGACGAGCTCTCGGCCGAACTGGGCCGCACTCCCACGGTGAAGGAACTCGCCACCCACCTGGACCTGACCGACGACGAGATCATCGAGGGCCTCGTCGCCGCCAACGGCTACGTCGCCGGCTCCATCGACACCCCGGCCGGTGACGACGACACCGACAGCACGCCGTCCTACGCGGACACGATGGGAGACACCGACCCGGCACTGGAGCTGTTCGAGAACCTGCACACGCTCGGACCCCTGCTCCAGCGGCTCGACGACCGCGAACGGGCCATCATCGAGATGCGCTTCGGCCAGGAGATGACCCAGGCCGAGATCGGCCGCGAACTGCACGTCTCCCAGATGCACGTCTCCCGGCTGCTGACCGGCATCCTGGCCGGACTCCGCACCGGTCTCCTGCCCGGGTGAGCCCGCGGATCTCACCGGGGGTCCACCTCTACCGGCCCATCGGCCAAAGCGATACGGGCGATGACACTCTTGCCCGCCGGTTCGAGCCGGACCTGGAATGCCTGAACGACGGCCATGATGATCTCCAGCCCGTGCTGGCCCACCCTCTCCGGATCGACCGAGCGGGTCGCGGGCGGCACCCTGGCACTGTCCCGAACGCTCACCTCCACCACGTCGTCCGCGATGCTCAGCTCCATGTGCAGCGGCCCGGGAGCGTATTTGCGGGCGTTGGTGACCAGTTCGCTGACCACCAACCGCGTGAGATCGACGACCCGCTCGGAGACGGCCACGTCATGGTCGGCCCGTGCCCGGTCGAGGAACTCCGCCGCATGGTGTCGGGCTTCGGCGATACAGGCATCGCCGCCTCCCAACGAGACGACAGTGGCGATGAGACGGGTATTCGGCCGCCCTTCGCCGTCGCTGTCGGCAGGCTCCACTCTTCGTCACCTTCGTTCCCGTTGTCCGCCGGCGACCACCCCGGCGCGGCGCGGCTCATGTTCTTCCTACTCGAACCGGCGGGCCCTTCGAGCGTGCCTCCCCCTGACATCCGGGCCGACGTCGGGCGCAAGAGCCCTACCGGCGAACGCAGTCGAGGACTCGGTGACGGAGGCAGACCCGGACCAGTCCGAGCAACTGACGATAAGCCAATCCGCTGTCAGCGGCGTCCGGGTCGTCGCCCCGCGCGGCGAACCGGACCAGAACACCCGCGCCTACGCCGAACACGGCCCTGAGCCCGCCGACCCCCATGGGGGCGAGCGGGTCCCGGGGTGGTGGACCCTTGGCGTCGCCTCGGACGGTCCGCGGGGCCGACGCCCACGCCGCTCATGCCGCGTCGTACTGGGCGACGATGCGGGTCACCGTGACCGTGACGGTGACCGGCTCCGGGGTGGCGAGGTGGGAGACGACGGCGGTCCGCACCCGGCCGTGCACGTCGCGGGCGACGTCCAGGGGCCGCCGGCCCTCGGCAAGGGCGCAGCGCACCTCGATGTGCCATCCCGAGCCGTCCGGCGCCCGCTCGGCGCGGACGCCCGCCTCGGGAGGCGTGCGGTGAGACGCGGCGGACGTCCGGGTGGGCGCGGCGGCTGCCGCGAGGCGCTGGGCGAGTCGGGGCTGCAGGCCGGTGACGCCGGGAACCGCGAGGACCGCCTCGGCCACGACGCCGGAGATCGTGGTCGGGCCGACGGTGGTCATCGCGTACCCCCACCCGTCCGGAGGCCGGTGCCGACGGACGGCGACCACCGCTCGGCCACATCGACCACCGCGATGTCGACGGCCGTCACCGCGAGCCCCAGATCCTGACCGGCCGAGTGAAGGACCGATCGGCGCACCTGATGTACGCGCTCGGGCAGCGGACGGTCGAGACCGGCGACGAGAGTCATGGTCACCCGGACGTCGGTGCCCTCGCCCGCCGACATGAGCCGGCAGGTCGCGGCCCTCGCACCGGGGACCGTGTCCGCGGCCTGCCGCAGCACCTTCGCCGCGGCGCTCTCGGTGATCCTCAGGTCCCGGTCCGGGTCGGCCAGGGGCAGCAGCCGTCCCAGCCTGGCCTCCGCCCTGACGGCGTTCATGACGCGGTCGGCGACTGCGGACAGTCCGGGCGGGTCCACGGCGCGCAGCGCCCGGGTGGCCGCGTTCACCGTGGCCAGCCCCTCGACGGCCTCGCGGCAGTGCGGACAGGAGGCGGTGTGCGGGTCCCCGGCCGACGCCTCGTCCCGGGCCTGTTCCCAGACCCGGCTGAGGAGGCGGCCGCAGGGCAGCGCCTCGTCCCCCGGGAACGGTGGCACGTCGGCGGCGGCCGATCCGGTGCGGGGCCCGTCGGCTCCCGGCGGTGCGGACGGCTGCGTGTGCGGGTCGTCTAGCGCCATGGGCCCATCGCCTCCTGCAGGGATCGGCGCGCCCGGAACAGTCTGCCGCGCACCGTCGGCTCGGTGGTCCGCGTCTCGTGGGCTATCTCCTTGTAGGGCAGGCCCTGCACCTCCCTCAGGATCCAGCAGATCCGCTGCCCGGCGTCCAGCTCGGCGAGCGCGCGGGTCAGGGCGGCGGCGGTCGCGTCCCCCTCGGCGGACCGGTCGGGCTGGCTCCACGGGTCGCCCGCCACGGGTTCGACGACGGTGTTCAGTGAGAGGGGCGGCAACCGGCGCCGACGTATGGTCAGGCAACGGTTGACCGTGATCCGGTACATCCAGGTACGGAACTCCGCGCTGTGGCGGTATTCCGGCAGTCGCCGCCAGGCGCTGACGAAGGCGTCCTGGACCGCGTCCTCGGCGTCCTGGGGGTTGCCGAGCATGCAACGGGCCAGGGTCAGGAGGGACCGGCTGTGCCGTCGGACGAGAACGGCGAAGGAGTCCTCGTCTCCCTCGGCCGCCCGTATGGCCAGCAGTCCGTCCGGCAGGTCGCATTCCAGCCGTGGCGAAGCGGTGGGTTCGATCATGACAACTCCCGCACAGGGCTTGGAACGAGCAAGTACCCGCACACGGCCACGTGATGCACATCACACCTGTTGCGTGTGAGAAGTACACCGCCACGTGTGTCCAACCTTTTGACGGCACCACGCAGGTGTCTCCCACTGACCGATCGAGGCGACCGCCATGACGGACAACATCACCAGCGTCAGCGGGGGCGGCCGGGCCGATGCGGGCGTGAGCGCGCTGAAGGGCCGTACCGGGGCCGGGACTCCGGCCGAGACACGGGGGAAGACCACCATCGCGGACGGCGTGGTGGCCAAGATCGCGGGCATGGCCGCCCGTGAGGTACCCGGCATCCACAGCCTGGGAGCGGGGATGGCGCGCGCCTTCGGCGCCATGCGGGACCGCGTCCCCGGCGGCGGAGGTGTCGGAGGTGTCACGCGGGGAGTGAAGGTCGAGGTCGGCGAGCGGCAGGCCGCCGTGGACCTGGATGTCGTCGTCGAGTACGGCGTCTCCATCGTCGATGTCGCCGGCGGCGTACGCGCCAACGTGATCAGCGCCGTGGAGCGGATGACAGGGCTGGAGGTCGTCGAGGTGAACATCGTCGTCGACGACGTCGACCTCCCCGGCGACGAGGACGAGGAGGGGCGGACCGAACCGGAAGAGGGCCGCGTGCGGTGACCTGAGCCGTGACCACCGCCGTGTCCTCGGGCATGCGCGGGCGATCACGGCGACAGGGACGCTCGCGAGACGGGTGAGTGCATGATGAACGCAGCGACGACGGGCCTCGCGGCAGGCATGGCCCTGGCCTTCGCCGGTTACTTCGGCGGCTTCTGGGCATTCCTGCTCGTTCTGGTCCTGGGGACGGTGGGGCTGATCGTGGGCCTCGCCGTGCAGGGTGATCTCGACCTCCGTGCGCGGAGGCAGCGGTGAACACCCGGCCCGGTGCCCCGCCCCCCGGTGAAGGGTCCGGCCCCCCGGCGCGGGCTGCCGGCCTGCCGCCCCCGGCCGAGCGGGGCGCCACCGTCATACCGGACAGGGTGGTCGCCCGTATCGCCGCCCAGGCCGCCCGCACGGCCCAGTCCCGGCGCGCCGCCATACCGCCCGACCGGGACGCACCGGCGGCGCCCGCCGCCTCCGCGGCCACCCTTTCCGGTTGGGTACGCCTGCACCTGACCATGGACCTGCCCTACCCCGCCGACATCCCCCGGATCTGCGAGCGGATACGGCAGGACGTCGGCGAACGGGTGGCCCAACTGACCGGTCTTGAGGTAGGAGAGGTCACGCTCACCGTCCGGCGGCTGGTGACCGCCGCCGGCGCCAACCGGGGACGGGTCCGGTGAGCCGCCCCGCGGCCGGTGCCGACGGCCTCGCCACGCGAGAAGGAGGACCGGAATGACACCCGACCCGGACCCGACCGCCCGCAGCTCCGCACCGTCCGCGCGCCCTGCCGCGGTGCCGCTGACGAAGGAGCCCGAGGAGCCGAGGGAGCAACCGGCGGAGCCCGGCCTGCCCGAACACGACCCGCCACCACCGAATCTGACAGCCGGTGAGCCCGGCAGCGGGCAGCGAACCCATCGGCCATGGTCCGCACGCCGCCTTCCGGCCGCGCTGGTCGCCTCGCTGGTTCTCGTGGCGGCGGGCGCGGCACTGCTCGACGTCGTCGCCGTACGGGCCGGACACCCTGCGGCAGCCTGGCGCCGGCACCTGGCCGACGAACTGGCGACCCGCCCACTGAACGACGTGTGGATGCTCACGGGAGCCGCCGTGGCTGCCGCCGTCGGCGTCTGGCTGATCGTGCTGGCCCTCACTCCCGGCCTACGCCACTGGCTGCCCCTGCGCTCCCCCGCGCCCGGGCTGCGGGCCGCCCTGGACCGGGACGGTGCCGCCGATCTGATACGCGACGCCGCCATGCGGGTACCCGGGGTCGGTAAGGCTCGTATCCGGGTGCGCCGCCACCGCGTCAAAGCCAGCGCGGACGTCCGTTTCCGCGACCCCCGGAAGGTGAAGGACGACCTCACCGCCGTCCTCGGCGACGAGCGCGACCAACTCGCCCTCGCCCGCCCTCCCCGCATCGTCGTACGGGTACGGCGACGCGCCCACTGACCGAGAACCCAGCAGCGCCCAGCAGCACCGGAGCCCGCACCATGACGCCGCAACCTGTAGTCAACCGCAGTCTGCTGGCCCTCGCCGGCCTGATACTGCTCGGCGGTGGTCTGCTGATCCTCTTCGCCGGGCTCGACATCTACCGGCGACACCATCTGGTGCCGCCCGTCGGCTGGCCCCTGACCACCCCGGCCGACGTCCTGCTCGGCTCCGCCGACCGGGCCCGCTGGAGCAGCCAGGGCTGGTGGTGGTGGCCCGCGGTCATCGCCGTCCTCGTCCTCGTCGTCCTGCTCGCCCTGTGGTGGCTGCTCGCCCAACTGCGCCGACCCCGCCCCGGAACACTGCCCATCGGCGGCACACCCCCGCAGGAGGGCGTCGAACTGCGCGACCGCGCGCTCAGCGACGCGATCGCCTCCGAAGCCGGTGCCCTGCCGGGCGTCGAGCACACGGCCGTACGCATCACCGGCCGTCCTGCCCGTCCCCGCACCCGCGTCGGCCTCACTCTCTCCTCTCGGGCGGCACCCGGCGCCGTCCTCGATGCCCTGTGGGAGGGCCCGCTCCGAACCGCCCGTCGGTCCACCGGCTCCTCCCACCTGCCCACCGAGGTCCGCCTGCAGGTCGCCGGCCACAAACCGCACCGCGCGGAGTAAGGAGAAGACCCCCCACCCCCGTGCCCACCCCCCTTGCGGTCGCCAGCCGTTCGGTGGCTCCGGCACCACTCCCCCAATGGAGAGATCATGATCATCCTGGGCATCATTCTGCTCGTCGTCGGCTTCGTCACCGGGATATCCATCCTGTGGACCATCGGGATCATCCTGCTGGTCATCGGAGCCGTCCTGTGGCTCCTCGGCGGCATGGGACACGCCGTCGCCGGTCGACGCCACTACTGGTAATCGCCTCGCACGTCCTACGGTGCGAGCAGCCGGGGGTACCCCTCTGACCCGCTGCGCAGCGCCCGACCCGGCTTCGGTCGGCTCGGGCGCTGTCTCGTTCTAGGCACTCGACGGTGGTCACCGGGGGTTCACTCGGAGGGCGGAAGCAGCGTGCCCAGGGGCCCGAGGTCGAGGTTGAGGTCCTCCATGGTCAGTCCGTACTCGGCGCACAGCTCGCTCATGCGGTCGTGCAGGAGCAGAAGGGTCGCGCCCAGGCGTTCTTCCTGGTCCTCGGTGAGGTCTCCTTGGTCGACGCGGTGCAGGGCCTGTCGTTCCATCAGCTGGCGCAGCAGTTCCACGAGGGTGAGGACGAGCTTGAGGAGGTCCCGTTCGACGGTGTCGCGGTCGGAGCTGATCCGCCGGGCCGGGGAACGTGAGCCCTTGCCGGCCGGAAGGTCCAGGTCGCGCGGGGCGGCGGGCAACAGCCGGAAGGCGCGGGCGGCTGCCTCCGCGACTTCGTCGGCGCGGGACGGCGGCCGGCTCTCGCCCTCAGCTGTCATGGTCGCCGCCCTGCGGCGGGCCGGCGCTCGGCCACGGCGAGGGGTTCTGCTCGCTGATGGAAACGATCAGGGCGCGGAGAGAGACGCGCACCAGATCGATGTCGGCGATGGACAGCACCACGTCACCGGTGAGGACGACACCACCGGTCAGCAGTCGGTCGAGCAGGTCGATGAGAGCGACCTGCCGCTGGGGCAGATGCTCCGTCTCGGGTTGCGGGCCGGGCGTGATCACGGGGGTGCGCCCTCCTCGGCACCGCCGGCTTCACCGGGTGACATGGCGAAGGAGTACGGAGCCCACGGGCCGGTGGCCTCGACCCGTACTCCGTCCAGCCCGTCGGCGGCATGTGTCACATCGGCCAGGAAGTCGTCGCAACGGCTCAGGGGCACAAGGTATGCGTCATTGACGACGTTCTCGCCGACGACCTCGGCGCCGCCGGCACTGCCGGCGGCTTCGGCGAGAAATCCCTGTTGTACGCGGTGCCGGGCCCGGTCGGAGGCGTGCTTGCGGCCGGCCGTCTCCACCCGCTCGGCGGCCTTCCGCGCCGCCTCGTACACGGTGTCGCGAACACTCTGCTGCTGCCGGCGGTTGCGCAGATAGGCCCGCCCGGGGGTCAGGTCCCCCGCGGGAGCGGCCGGGGCCGCGGGGACCGCGGACGGCTCGGCATAGATCTTGACCCCCCATTCGACATGTTCGGAGAGCAGGGCCAGGCGCTCGGCGAACACGGTCCGCCCTGCTTCCAGTACCTCCCGGGCCCGCTGGTCGTCGAGGTAGACGGTCGCCAGGCGGAAGGGGAGGACGGTGGTGCGCTCGGCCATGGCCTCGATGACGCCGTGGTGGGCGCGGGCCACCGCCTCCAGCCATTCCAGGTCCTCGAGATGCTGCTTGAGAGCCTGTTCCTGGAAGTCCTGTGCGGGCACGCGGCTCACCACCAGCGCCGGCTGACCGGCTCCGGCGCCAGCTCCGGCTCCAGCTCCAGCTCCGGCTCCGGCTCCGGTGACGAGGCTGACCGGCGCGCCGGCGACGCCCCGGAGCGGCGGGGCCATCTCCCGCAGTCCCTCGATGTCGCGTACCACCGCATACGCGTACGTCAGCAGGTCACTCATCGCGAGCACTTCCCCGGCGACGGCCGCCCGTGCGCCGGGGCGCTTCCTCCCCCACGGGGAGGGCGTCGCCCTGGCGGAGAGCATCGATCTCGGCCCGCAACCGGCGGTTCTCCTCGGCCAGTGAACGATCGCCCCTGGCCCGGGAGGAGAGCGCGGGGTCGTGCTCCCACCAGTCGATGCCCATCTCCTTCGCCTTGTCGACGGAGGCGACCAGGAGGCGCAGTTTTATGGTCAACAGCTCGATGTCGAGAAGGTTGATCTGTATGTCGCCCGCGATGACGATGCCCTTGTCGAGTACCCGTTCAAGGATGTCGGCGAGGTTGGCGGAGGAGCCCTGCCCGTAGGGCGGCGCCGCTCGGGACGGATAGGAACCAAGCCTGTTGGCCAGGGGTTCAGTCACGGTTGCGGCCTCGAATTCCCTTGTGCCGGATCAGGAGGGTCAGCTCTGCCGATAGGCGCGGATCTCCTCGAGCCGGTCGAGCAGTTCGTCCTCGCGCCGGTCGAACGTCTCCTCGTCGATGTCTCCCGCGACGAGGAGACGTTCGAGCTCGGCGAGTTCGCGGTGCACCGGTGCGGGGTCGTAGTACTGGTTCTCGGCTTCCTCCCGGACCCGTTCCACGACCCATACGACGCCGCGCACGGGGGCCAGGGGGAGGGTGACGAGCTGGGTGAACAGGCCCATGAGAACTCCTTCAGACGAAGCTGTAGGGGGGCAGGGGGCCGTTGAGCCGGAAGTCGAAGTCGTCGCCCATCTGATGGGCGACGCTCAACTCGGTGGTCAGGAACGCCTCTTCCCGGTCATCGGTCACCAGGAACGACACGTTGAGGAAGTCCGAACCCGTCGGCTGGGACGATTCAAGCGTGCGGGCAAGGGGCCGCAGTGCTTCGACCACACCCGCCGCCAGCGCCTCCTGCCGTGCCTGTACCTCCTGGGTGACCAGCTCCCCCAGTCGCAGCGAGGCGTCGGGGGCGGCGGTGCCGCCGCGGATCTCGTCGTTGAGCTCTCGTGCCACGTCCGACTCCCGCAGGATCTGCCGCAGCAGCGCGTCCTCGTCCTGCGACGCCTTGAGGTGGTACTCGCTGCACCCCTCCAGTGCCTGAAGCCGGTCCGTGTAGTCCGCGGCATTCTGCTCCAGGGCCGCCAGGACGGCCTCGTCGTTCTCGGCGATGAGGCCGAACCGCATGGGGAGCACCGTGCCGTCCGCCATGAGGCGCTCCTGGACTTCCTGGTGCGCCATGATGTCGCGGCGCTTGGCACGCAGATCCTCCGGCGCGTCGCTGACCACAGCACACAGCGGTCCGGCCGTCACTGTCCGCAAGCTCGTCGGGGGTTCACCGACGCCGTCGAGACCGTCGAGGCGGAGCGGGTGCTGCTTGCCGGTGATGGAGTAGATGTATACGGCCATGGCTCATTCCTTCTCGCGCGGCAAGCCTCATTCGCGCTCGCGTCGGGAGGTACGCCGAACCGGCCGCCGTCGCCTCTCCACGGGTTCCCTTTCCTTGCCCTCGTCCTCTTCCTCGGGCTCTTCTTCTTCGGCTTCCTCGGCGTCGTCACGGCCGGTGATCCCCTTGAGCGAATCGGTGACCGCTTCCGCCGCTCCGGAGAGGGCCCCTTTGGATTTGCCTTTGGCTCCGCTCTCGACCGTGTCTCCGACGATGTCGGTCAACTGGGCGGGCGCCTTCCTCCCGGACTCGAGGTCGAGACGGTTGCACGCCTCGGCGAAACGCAAATAGGTGTCGACGCTGGCCACGACGATGCGGGCGTCGATCTTCAGAATTTCGATCCCCACCAGCGACACGCGGACGAACACGTCGATGACAAGTCCGCGGTCAAGAATGAGTTCCAGGACGTCGTAGAGACTGCCGGTCCCGCCACCGCGAGCGACACCGCCTCCACTTTGCGGCACCACTGTCATGGTGCCTCCCTTCACCGGCTGTGCTGTCTCAGCCCCGCCGGTCGATTTGGCCGCGCGTATAGCGGCGCTTCCGTTCGTATCCCACCAGATCGCCTTCCTCGTCGAGCGTCACTCGATAGGTGGCCATCACGCTGGTGGTTTCGGGGACGCGCTCCAATTCGAGTACCTCGACGTCGGCTTCCCAACCGGTCTCGGTCGGTTTCAGTGCCGAGACGGACTCGGGAGCGCGGCCGAGCAACTCCTGAAGCTGTCCGACGGCGGAGCGTATGGCCCAAGCGGCGTTGCCCTTGCCGGGGGGGCGACGGGAACCACTCGTGCTGTCCCCGTCGGAGCCGCGGCTCCGACCGCTGGATCGCCTCCGGGGTTCTGGTGCGGCCATGATCTCTCCGGTGGTCGGAGCGTGCGCCATATTCCATCCACGAACCCTATAATTTCATCATATAGGGACACATATCGCCCTAGCATGGATGACTTCGCGGGGACCTGCCCGATGGTCGCATGGTGTGTCTGCGACACAGCGGGCGGTGAGGCACGGTGCGCGTGCGATCCGCTTTCTGTCTCCATCGCGGGTTCGGGACCGGGGCGTTGGTCCGGACGCGGGCGTTTCCACCTGCCCTTTGTGAAGGGAACCGGCTCATGAACGACACGACCAAGGTCGGCCTCGCCGCCGCCGTCGCAGCGGGCTACGTGCTCGGACGCACGAAGAAGGCACGCTTTGCCTTCACCGTGGCAACTTACCTTGCCGGCCGCCGCTTTGGGCTCGACCCTCAACAGCTGCTGACGACCGGACTCCGCAAGATAGGTGATGTGCCAGCGGTCGCCGAGTTGAACGAGCAGGTGCGCGGCGAACTACTGGGCGCCGGCCGCAAAGCCCTGGCAGCCGCTGCCGATCGGCGCCTCACCGACCTCGCCGACTCGCTCCGCGAGCGGACGCAACGCATTGGCCAGGAGAAGGACGAGGACGAAGAGGAAGAGGAAGAGGGCGAAGACGAGTACGAGGAGGACGAGGAGGAGCCGGAGGAGGGCGAGGGGCGTTACGAGGAGGACGAGGAAACGGAAGAGGGAGAGGAGGAGCCGGAGGAGGAAGAGGCCGAGGAGGAAGAGCCGGAGGACGAACTGGAGGAGGAACCCGAGGAGGAGGAACCCGAGGAGGAAGAGGCCGAGGAAGAGACCGAGGAAGAGGCCGAGGAGGAACCGCCGCCGCGTCGCCGTCGGCGGACAGGGACCGCGGCGAGGAAGCGCCCGGACGAGCCCGCTCCCCGTAAGGCGGCCACCAAGAAGGCCGCTCCTCAGAGGAAGGCGTCACCGGCCAAGAAGACCGCGGCGCACCGGCCGCCCGCCAAGAAGGCGGCGCCGGCGAAGAAGGCCGCGAAGAAGTCTGCGCCTCCCGCCAAGAAGGCCCCTGCGAAGAGGCCCGCCGCCAAGAAGACCGCGACGAAGGGGACGGCCGAGAAAAAGGCCCCGGCCAGGAAGACGGCCCCGGCGCGGAAGACCGCTGCCAAGAAGACGACCGCACGGCGGAGGTAGGTCATGGCCGACAAAGTGCGTGACACCGATCACGAAGAGAGTTCGGGTCTGGACCTGCTGCGCGAACAACTCGTCGACTACCTCGGTGCTCAGGTGGAACATCTCGCCGACAAGGCAGGGGACAAGTTGGGGGATGTCACCGACCACCTTCTCGACGCGGCCGAGAACGGGGGAACACTCGCCGGCGTCGGCGGTCGGATGCTCCAGGGCGACTCCCCGCTGAAGGCGTTCGTGGGTCAGAAGGCCAAGGGGCTCAAGGACAACGTGATGGGCAAGGTCAAGAGCATTTTCGGCGGAGGGAGCGGTGGCAAGGCCGGCAGCACCAAGGTCATGAACATCATCGAAGTGCTCGACGTGGGTGTCCCGATCCGCACGGCGTACAACTACTGGACCGCGTACGAGGAGTTCAGCGGCTTCACCAAGGGCGTACGCAGTGTGTCCAAGAACGACGAGGTCGCCAGCACCTGGAAGGTGAAGGTCGGTCCGTCGACTCGGGGCTGGAAGGCATCAGTTGAGGAGCAGGTGCCGGACGAGCGCATCGTATGGAGCTCCGAGGGCGCGAAAGGCACCACCCACGGCTGTGTCAGCTTCCACGAACTCACGCCCGACCTGACGCGCATCGTGCTCGTCGTCGAGTACTACCCGTCGGGCTTCTTCGAGAAGACCGGCAACCTGTGGCGCGCCCAAGGCCGCCGTCTGCGGCTGGACTTCAAGAACTTCCAGCGCTACGTCACGTTCGCCGACGAGGAGGTCGAGGGCTGGCGCGGAGAGATCCGCGACGGCGAGGTGGTCCGCAGCCACGAGGAGGCGTTGGAAGACGAGGAGGCGGAAGGGGAGGCCGAGGACCAGGAGGAGTACGACGAAG
Organism: Streptomyces sp. NPDC007157; assembly: GCF_040634235.1. Classification (NCBI taxonomy): domain Bacteria; kingdom Bacillati; phylum Actinomycetota; class Actinomycetes; order Kitasatosporales; family Streptomycetaceae; genus Streptomyces; species Streptomyces sp. NPDC007157. Next base: position 479,120 of record NZ_JBEYFE010000004.1, on the reverse strand, counting down.
AAGACGGGGAGGCCCCCGGCGAAGAAGAGGGAGAAGAGGGAGAAGAGGAAGAGGAGTACGACGAAGACGAGCCGGAGGAGGAGTACGACGAGGAGGCCGAGGAGAACGGGCGCTGACGCGGCCTGCGCCAGGCGATTCCCCCCGGTTCGGCCTGCCCTGACACTCGGGCCGTGTTCCCGAGCTCTCAGACCACCGGGCGGTTCAGGTCCGTTGGGCCCGGTGGAGGAGGGTGTGCGGTCCGTGGGCCCGTAGCGCGGCTCGGGCGGCGTTCGCTCCGGGGGCTCCGTGGACTCCGCCGCCGGGGTGGGCGGCCGCGGAGGCGAGGTAGAGGCCCTTTACGGGGGTCTCGGGTCGGCCGGTGCCGGGGACGGGACGGAAGACGGCCTGCTGGTGCAGTGCGGTGGTGCCGTTGTTGATGGCGCCGTTGTGGAGGTTCTCGTCCATCGCCTGGAGGGTGGTGGGGGCCAGGATCCGGCGGGCCAGGATCCGGGTACGGAAGCCGGGCGCGAACCGCTCCACCTGGGTCTCGACACGGTCCGCCATCGCTTCCTGTTCACGGGCGTCCCAGCGGCCGGTGATGCCGTCGGGGCCGGCGTCGGAGGTGATGTGCTGTGGGACATGGGTGTAGGCCCATGCCGACTCCGTGCCGGCGGGTGAGCGGCTGGGATCCGCCGTGGTCATCTGCCCGAACAGGGCGAACGGCTCGTCGGGGACCTGTCCCACGGCGATCTGCGAGGCGAACCGGGTCAGACTGTCCATGCCGTCGGCCACGTGGACCGTTCCGGCTCCGGAGGCCTGCGGGGCCGTCCACGGCACCGGGCCGGTCAGGGCCCAGTCGACCTTGAAGGTCGCGAAGTCCCACTGGAAGCGTTCCAGGTCCCGCAGGAGGCGGGAGGGAAGGTGCTCCTCCTCCACGAGCTCCCGGTACAGGGCCGGCGCCGACGTGTCCGCGAGCACCGCGCGGCGCGCGCCGACGGTCTCGCCGTCGGCCGTCCTGACGCCCACCGCCCTGCCGCCCCGTACGACGACGGCCACGGCGCGTTCCCCGCACCGCAGAACGCCGCCGCGGTGCTGCAGCCGGCTCACGAGCGCCGCGGTCAGGGCGCCGGCCCCGCCGACGGGGACCGGGAAGCCGTGGCTCTGTCCGAGCATCGACATCAGCCAGCCGAATCCGCCGCTGCCCACCGCCTCGGGGGCCAGGTCGGCATGCAACGCGTTCCCGGCCAGCAGGAGCCGTCCCCCCTCGCCCCGGAACTCCTCTTCGCCCAGGCGGCGCACTGGCAGGACCAGATTCCGGGCCAGCCGCAGTCCGCCCGCGGCCCGGAACTTCGCGGCCAGCCGGAGCCCGGAGCGGACTGGCGGGAACGGCGTGAACAGGGCCTGCACCAGATCCTGCCCGACACGGCGCCAGGCCTCGTACAGGTCCCGCCAGGCATCGCCGTCACCCGACGCGAACGCGTCCAGCCCCGCTGCGGTCCCCTGCACCCGGCGCTCCAGCACGGCGCATCGCCCGTCCCGCAGCGGGTGGGCCAGCACGCGCGGGGCGTGGCTCCACCGCAGTCCCTCCGCGGCGAGATCCAGCCGGGCGAGGACCGGGGACACGGCGGCCAGCGGGTAGAAGGCGCTGAAAAGATCGGAGACGTAGTCGGGGTGGACACCGCGATCGCTGCGCACGGCGCCTCCGGGCTCCTGCTGCGCCTCCAGGACTTCCACGCTCCACCCGGCATCCGCCAGCAGATTGGCCGCCACCAGCCCATTGGGACCGGCGCCGATCACCACCGCGTCAGGCATGGCGGGTCCCTGCCCGGCCCCGCTCGACGGGATCCTGTTCCACAAGTCTGGCCAGGCGGGCCAGCATGCCCCGGTGGCGCAGCAGGAACAGCGCTTCACTCGCAGCGTTGTGGAGGGTGCCTCCCAGGCCACGCAGGGGGTGTTCGTCGCAGATGACGAGGGTTTCCTCCTCGCCCCATGGCCTGAGCTGGAGGAAGATCCTCGCCGTGCCCAGCGGCTTGAACGAGGCTTCCAGTTCCAGCTCGCTTCCGGCTTCCTGGTGGCGGACCGTCGTCACCCCGTCGGCCGACCAGGGCCCCAGGCGCACGGTGTAGCGGAGCCTGGATCCGACCGCGGGCCAGGTCCGGTCGAGTGGCACGGACCTGGTGGGCCCCACCACCCACTCTCCGTAAAGAGTGGGATCGGCCAGCACGGCCCACACCGCGTGCGGGGGACGCTGGATCAGCTGATGAAGGACGGCCACGGAGGAGCCCCTTCTGCGGGAACGGACGATGTCTCACACAGCCGCGTCGAGCGGCACTGGGAGAGCCGGCCTGCGTTCGTACCGGCGCTCGCACAGGGCTGGAACACCCGGGCACGGCTGACGCCCTCGTCCGCCATGCGGTGTCACGGCCATGGTGCGCGCACTCGAATGCCCTCGCATCTCACGCAGACCGGATTGCGGCGCGGCGCGGCGCCTGTCGGAGGGGCCGGGCAGGACGGGGTCCGTGCGTTCGGAGATCTGGCGCCGCGCGGTCGGGGGACGGCTCTGAGGAGCGTAGACAAAGAGGTGCAATACGACTGACGATGAGTGATCGGTTGGAAGTCTCCCGTTGGAGGAACTCGCGTGACCCCTGCCCCGTCCACGTCTCTTGCAAGTTGGCCGACGCCGCTGGAGGGGGCTCCGCGTCTGGCTGCCGCCCTCGGTCTGCGGGAGGCCGATCTATGGATCAAGCGAGACGATCTGATCGGTTTGGGGGCAGGCGGAAACAAGGTCCGCAAACTCGAGTACACGGTCGGCGCGGCCCTGGCTGCCGGAGCGGACACCCTGGTCACGGTGGGGGCTCCGCAATCCAATCACGCGAGGCTGACCGCTGCGGCCGGGGCGAAGCTCGGTCTCGATGTGGTGCTGGTCTTTCCGGGCGGGCCCGGCGAGTCACGGTCGGGAAACCTGACCCTGGACGCCCTCTTCGGGGCTCAGGTCCACTGGGCAGGCGACGCCGACCTGCAACGGCTTGTCGCTGTCGCGGAGGAAGTGGTCGAGGTACTGCGCCGCAGGGGGGCGCGTGCGGAGCTGATCCCGTTCGGTGGGTCCAGCGCCGTGGGAGCCCGGGGCTATGAGCAGGCCGGCAGGGAACTGCTTTCCCAGATTCCCTCGCTGGACCTGGCCGTCGTCGCGTTGGGTTCGGGTGGCACCATGGCCGGTCTGGTCGCCGCGCTGGGGGCCGACCGTGTACTGGGTGTCGATACGGGCGCGATGGACGACCCGGCCGCGGCGGTCGCCGCCATGGCCGGCGAACTCACCGGTTCCGCGGTGCGGGACCGGCTCCGCATCCGTTCGGACCAGGTCGGTTCCGGCTACGGCCGGCTCACCGAGTCCACCGCCGCGGCGCTGCGACTCGTGGCCCGCACCGAAGGCATCGCACTCGATCCTGTCTACACGGGGCGGGCCATGGCCGGACTCCTGGCCGCGGTCAGGGACGGCACCGTCGCAGCCGGCCGGACGACCGTCTTCTGGCACACCGGCGGCCTGCCCGGACTCTTCGGCCACGCCGAGGCCGTCGACCGCTTCGACCGTGCCCTGTCGGTGTTCCCGGCATAGACGGGGTGCAGGCACCGTGGCCCCTGGGTCGGGCGTCCGGACCGAACGCGTCTCACCATCGCGAACTGCCGGTGGTTTTGGCAGCCGTGCGCGGGATGGCGACACCGCCAGTCGTCCTTGCTCATCCTCATCCGGCTTGGCGAGGGTATCCGTGGACGCCGTCGCAGCGTGCATAGGATCGTCGGCATGACGCTGCGCCTTGTTCAGGTGAACATGAAGGCTCTTGACGACTCGGCGGTCGGCCGGTTCTGGGCGCAGGCGCTCGGCTGGAACGTTTCCGGCGAGGGATCCGGCGTGACCGCCGTTCAACCCGCCGGCTTCGACTGGCTGGACCCGGTCACCGTCGGCATCGACGTCGTCACCGTCCCGGAACCCAAGACGACGACGAAGAACCGTACCCACCTCGATCTTGCCACCACCTCTGCCGCCCATCAGGCGGAGTTGGTCGCGCGCCTCCAGGCCCTCGGCGCGACGCCCGTCGACGTGGGCCAGGGCGACGTGCCGTGGACGGTCCTCGCCGACCCCGAGGGCAACGAGTTCTGCGTGCTGGAGCCCCGGGAGATCTACCGCGACACCGGGCCGATCGCCGCGGTGGTCGTCGACTGTGCCGACCCGCGGGCCATGGCCCGGTTCTGGGACGAGGCGACGGACTGGACGTTGCACGAGGTGTCCGACGATCACGCGGTGTTGCGCTCCGCCAAAGGGACCGGCCCGTATCTCGAGTTCCTCCGCAAGCCCGGCGCGAAGACCGTGCCGGACCGCGTCCATCTCGACCTGGTGCCGTACCCCGGTGACGGACAGAAGGCGGAGGTGACCCGACTGCGGTCCCTCGGCGCCAACGACCTCGACCTCGGCCAGGGCGACGTCCCGTGGGTATGCCTGGCCGACCCGGAGGGTCACGAGTTCTGCGTCCTCGCCCGGTCCTGACACCCCGTCATGCGAACCTGCTGAGGCGACGCTGTGGCCGCGGTACCGCAAGAGTGGCGTCGGCGACCGGGCACAGCATCACCCGAGCCGGCGGGTCGCGACAACGCCCTTGCGCAGCCGGTGGTCATGCTGATCCGCCGCGGCACTCGCGGGTGCCGCCCCCCGTTGCCGACGAGTCCGGTCAGAGTGCGGCGAGGCGCGACTTGAGCAGGCAGAACTCGTTGCCTTCGGGATCGGCGAGGACGTGCCAGGGCTCTTCGCCACTCCGACCGATGTCGGCCGATCTGGCGGCGGGAACGGCGGGCCCCCGGACACCACCGGTGCGGTGGTGTCCGGGGGACTGGCCTGCCGGGTGTCAGGTGGTGCGGCGGCGGGCCGGCGCACGTGACGCGGACTTGGGTTCCCGGGTCGGGGTTTTCGTCTGTACGGTGCCGTCGGCGACGTCGGTGTCGAGCACCTGATCGCCGTACAGGTCATGGAGCCAGTTGGTCTGGTAGATGGTGTCGAGGTAGCGCTCCCCGAGGTCGGGGGCGACCGCCACCGCGGTGAGGTCACCGGTGTCGTGCCGGGACAGCCAGTCCGTCGCTCCGCTGACGACGGTTCCGGTGGAGCCGCCGAACAGGAAGCCGTGTCTGGCCATGCGATGGCACATCCGGATGGTGTCTGGCTCCTCGACCTTGATCACCTCGTCGACGAGGGACTCGTCGAGCAGCGGCGGCCGCATGCTCATGCCGAGGCCCGGGATCATCCGGCGGCCCGGCTCGCCACCGAACGCCACCGAACCGGCCGCGTCCACGGCGACGATCCGCACCGGCCTGGGCCACTCGCGGAAGTAGCGCGCGCAGCCCATCAGGGTTCCGGTGGTGCCGGCCCCGACGAACAGCACGTCCAGTTGCGGGAACCGGCGGGCGATCTCGGGGGCGGTCGTACGGTAGTGGGCCAGCCAGTTGCCGGCGTTGGTGTACTGGCTGAGCCAGACGTACCGGTCGTCGGAGGCGCACAGCGAGCGGACGTAGTCGATCCGCTTGCCCAGGAAGCCGCCGTTGGCGTCCTGGTCGGCCACGATGTGCACTTCGCTGCCGAGCGCCTCCATGAGGAGTCTGGTCGACAGGTTGCACCGGGAGTCCGTCACACACAGAAACCGGTAGCCCTTGCTTGCGGCGATCATGCTGAGCGCGACGCCGAGGTTTCCGGAGGAGGACTCCACGAGAACGGAATCCGCTGTCAGGATTCCGTCCCGCTCGGCGCTCTCCACCATCTCGTTCGCGGCCTTCAACTTGATGGAGCCGGCGAAGTTGAACGCCTCGCACTTCAGGTAGAGCGGGTATCCGCAGATCGACGCGAGATCGACGAAGAGGTCGCCCTCGTTGAAGGCTTGGGGAGCGGATATGACAGGCACGGCGGGCCTCCTGGTGCCGGGCCGAGGACCACGGCCTCAGCCGTACCGACGCAGTTCGTGGAAGAAGTCATCGATGAGACGCAGGTCTCCCGCTCGGGACACCTCGTCGTAGACGTGCTTGCCGACGGCGAGGTCGAGGACGCCGAGTCCGAAGGGCGAGAAGATCACCGGTCGGTCGGCCGGCGGCGCGGCCCGTCCGGCCATGACGTCGCCGAGGGTTCCGTTCAGGAAGTCACGGTTGCCGCTGAGCTGTTCGGCCAGGTGGGGCGACGTGTCGGCCTTGAGACAGTGGTCGACGTCGTCGACGAAGTTGGCCGCGCCCAGCAGGATCTCCGGGGCGAGGTCGCGCAGGGAGACGTGCAGGACCAGCGGGTTGTGGCTGAACAGGGCCTGGTCGGTCACGTGCGGCTGGCCGGCGATGGTGGCGAAGACCACCAGGTCGCTGGCGCGGACCAGGTCCTCGGCGGTGTCGTGGACGGTGATGTGCGCGGTCGTGCCGGTCTCCCGCAGGTAGCCGCTGAAGCCGGCCGCGCTGTCGGCGGACAGGTCGTGCACGCCGATCTCGTCGAAGTCCCAGCCCGTGCCGGCCAGGAAGGTGTGGATGTAGCGGGCGATCAGGCCTGTGCCGAAGAAGCCGACCCGGGTGGGGCGGGTCCGGTTGCGGCTGAGCCAGTCGGCGGCCAGCGCCGCGGAGGCGGCCGTCCTGGTGGCGCTGATGATCGAGCTCTCCAGGCAGGCGAACGGGTAGCCCGTGTCGTGGTCGTTGAGGATGAGCACCGCGGAGGCTCGCGGCAGCCCGGTGCTCACGTTCTCCGGGAAGCTGGAGATCCACTTCAGGCCGTCCACCTGGATCGGGCCGCCGATCGAGGCCGGCAGCGCGATGATCCGCGAGGTGGGGCGGTCGGCGAAGCGCAGGAAGTACGACGGCGGGTTGACCGAGTCGCCCGCGTCGTGCAGCCGGTAGACGGTCTCGACCAGCTCCACGAGCGGTTTCTCACGTCCGCTCAGCGCCTGCTTCACCTGTTCGCCGGTGATCACCGCGAAGGTGGGTACGGCGGGCCCGTCGGGCACGACGGACCGGGTGGCGTTGGACAGGGTGTCGGTCATCGCTCGCTCGCCTCCAGAGCCGGGCAGTCGTCGGTAGGCCGCAGGGGCTCGCCCAGGCCGACCAGCACCTGGCGCTCTCCGGTGAACGCCTCCCTGCTGTGCGCGCTGCGGATGTTGTCCACGAGCAGCAGGTCACCGGCCTGCCAGGGTTCGCGCCTGGTGTGCGCCTCGTAGGTGCTGTTGATGAGCCGGACGACGTCCTCGTCGATCGGGGTGCCGTCGCCGTGGCGGGTGTTGAACGGGAGCCCCTCGGGGCCGTAGACGTCGAGGAGGTACTCGCGTACCTCCGGGTCCAGCGTCCACTCGTTGAGGAAGGCGATCTGGTTGAACCAGCAGCGCCGGCCGGTGAGCGGGTGCCGGACGACGGCGGCGCGGTGCTGCTCGGTGCGCAAGGTCCCGTCGGCCTGCCAGGTGCAACTGATGCCGTTCGTGCGGCAGTAGTGCTCGATCTCGGCGCGGTCGGCGGTGCCGAACGACTCCGCGAGGCTCGCCCCGATCTCGTCGTTGTAGCTGCGGGTCAGGATCCAGCCCTCGCGCTCGAACCGTTCGGTGAGCCCGGCGGGCAGTGCCCGCAGCACCTCCTCGGCGTCGGCCACCGCCGTCGCCCCGCCCTGCTCGGGCGCGGTGAGACAGGCGAACAGCAGCAGACCGGGCACCTGCTGCTGGTAGCTCAGCTCGTGGTGCATGCACATCGGCTGGTTGTCCGGCCAGGGCGTGGAGGAGTACAGCCCCCGGCCGTGGGCCTCCCGGGGCGCGAAGGCCTCCCGCTCCGTCATGAGGTCACCGGCCAGCCGGGTGAAGACGGCACCGGCCTGGCCCGCGTCGCGCAGGCCGAGACCGCGGACGACCAGCGCCCCGTGCTCGGTGACCTGAGCGCGCAGCGCCTCGCGGTGCTCGGCCGTCCACCTCGGAGCGTCGTCGGGGGGATCGACGCACAGCAGTGCCGGTTTGTCCGGCCGCAGCTCCACGTCGAGTGGTGATGCCAGGGATGAGAACGGCATCTCGGGTTCCTTTCGGTCGACCGCCTGGAGTGTGACGGGGGTCAGGAGGAGGCGAGGGGAAGGACGGCGTTCAGGACGGCCTGTGCCGTCTCGGCCGGACGGGTGCGCAGGAAGTGGTGTCCCCCGTCGGCGAGTTCGTGGAGGTCGACGTGGTCGGCCAGGAGCAGCCAGTCCCGGTGGCGCTGGGCGTGGCCGGCGGTGTGCGGGTCGTCGGCGGCGACCACCACCGAGACCGGCGCGGTCAGTTTCACCGGCGGCGGGGCTTCCAGGACCTGGTGGAAGTAGCGGTGCGCGGCGACGCAGTCGTACCGGTAGGCGGCGGCGATGTGTTCGGCGTGCGGCGGGTTGAGTTCGACGAGCTCCGCGTAGCCGCCGTCCCCGGTCAGCCGCCCGGCGATCTCGGCGTCGCTACTGCCGGTCAGTTCGACGATGGCGCTGAACCGGTCGTTGGCGGTGCCGAGCAGTTGCGCGCCGAGGAAGACCCGGGCCACGTGCACACCGCGCTGCTGGAGCCTGCGGGCGGTCTCGAGGGCCGTCGCGGTGCCCGAGGAGTGGCCCCACAGCACGACCCGGGTCAGGCCGCGGGCCGTGATCTCGGCGACGGTCCGCTCGGCCACCTCCTCGATGGACGCGAACGGTTCGGGGGGTGCGGCCAGGTTGTGACCGGGCAGGTCCACGGCGAGGACCGGCAGACCGCTGCCCGCCAGCGCGCTTGCCAGCGGCTGGTAGTTGACGGCGTTGCCGCCGGCGTACGGGAAGCAGACCAGGACGCACTCCGAGGCGCGGCTCCCGCCCGACAGGGGCAGCAGCAGTTCCGGGCGTTGCCGGGCCGTGCCGTCGAGGAGGGCGGCCAGGTCGGCCAGGACCGGGTGCCGGGTGATGTCCTTCAGGGACACCGCGCGGTCGAGGGCGAGGCTGAGTTTGACCGCGGTGAGGGAGGTGCCGCCGGCGTCGAAGAAGTGGTCCGTGCGGCCGATCCGCCGCTCGGGCACTCCCAGCAGTTCGGCCCAGGCCGCGGCCAGCCGCCGTTCGGTCGGGCTGAGCGGGGCGGCGGCGTCCGCGGCTTCCGTGTCCGGTGCCGACTGTTCGGCCCGTGCGGTCAGGGCCTTTCGGTCGATCTTGCCGTTGGCGGTCAGCGGAAGGGTGTCCTGCCAGTGGAAGGCCGACGGCACCATGTAGCCGGGCAGGGCCGCCCCGAGTGCCTTGCGCAGCCTCTCCGGTTCCTGCTCCTCGCCGGAGTAGAAGGCGATCAACTGCTTTCCGCCACCGGTCCGTTCGGCGACGACCACCGCGCCGTCCCGTACCCCGTCCACCCGCAGCAGGGAGTTCTCTATCTCGCCGATCTCGATCCGGAAGCCGCGGATCTTGACCTGGTTGTCCCGGCGGCCGAGGAATTCCAGCTTGCCGCCGGGGTGCCAGCGGCCCCAGTCCCCGCCCAGGTAGAGCCGCTCGCCGGGCCGGTACGGGTCCGTCCGGTACGACTCTCGGGTGCGTTCGGGATCGTTGACGTACCCACGGCCCACACAGACACCGGAGAAGGCGATCAGTCCGGGGGCGCCCAGCGGGACCAACGACAGGTGCTCGTCCACGACATGGACGCGTACGTTGTTGACGGGCCGCCCCAGCAGCACCCGTTCGGGTACCTCCCGGAGGACCTCGTGGTTGGTGTCGTCCGAAGTCTCCGTCAGACCGTAGGCGTTGAGCAGTTCGATGCCCGGCTGGACCGCGAACCACCGCTGGACCAGCTCCCGTTTGAGCGCCTCGCCGGTCACCGACACACAGCGCAGGTCCGGGAGCATGCGCGGGTGCCGCTCCAGATAGGTGACGACGACCTCCAGATACGACGGCACGAGCTGTGCCACGGCGACCCGGCCGCGTTCCAGGGTGCCGACGAACCGCTCCACGTCGGTGATCACGTCCTGCTCGACGAGCAAGGTCCGGCCGCCCACCAGCAGCGGGGCCATCAGCTGCCACAGGGAGATGTCGAAGCACTGCGGGGCGGTCTGCGCGACCACCGATCCCTCGCCGATCGACAGGTCGTCGATCTTGGCGTGGAGATGGTTGAGCATGCCCGCGTGCTCGCACATCGCGCCCTTCGGCTCGCCGGTGGAGCCGGACGTGAAGTAGATGTAGGCGAGTTGATCGGGGTCGACCCGGATGCCGGGGTCGTCGTCGGCGTGCGATTCGGCGTACGCCGTCTCCATCAGGAGCTTCTCGACGCCCTGGAGGGTGGCCAGTGCCTCGTCGAGGGAGTGGGTGCTGCCGGATTCGGTCAGGACCAGCCGGCATTCCGCCCGGGAGAGCGTCGCGGCGATCCGGCCGGCCGGGAAGTGCGGTTCGATCGGCAGATACGCGCCGCCCGCCTTGAACACCGCCAGCACGGCCGCCAGCCAGTCGAGGTTGCGCTCGGTGACGACGGCGACGACGTCCTCCCGGCCGAGGCCCCTGGCCAGCAGGGCGCGCGCCAGCCGGTTGGCCCGCCGGTCGAGTTCGCCGTACGTCCACTGCTGCTCGCCGTGTACGGCTGCCACCGCCTGCGGATGCGTCCGGGCGCGCTGCTCGAAGAGTTCGTGTGCCCGCGCGTCCGGCAGCGGGCGGTCGGGCCCGGCCAGGCCTTCCAGCTGCTCGCGTTCCTCCTCGGCGGAGAGCAGGCTCTGATGGGCGTGGTCGGCGTCGGGCTCCGCGGTCATCAGGCGCAGCGCGGTCAGGTGGTAGCCGCCGATACGGGCGGCGGCCCGGGCGTCGAGCACGTCCGTGCGGTACCGCAGGAGCAGCGTCAGCCGTCCGTCCCGGTCGGACCAGCGCACGTGCAGGACACCGTCGTCGGCGTGGGGCTCGTCGGGTTCCGCCGGCCCGCACACCACCTCGTACGGCGGCTCCGTCAGGCCGAGTTCGCGGTGCAGCTCCGACACCGGGAAATCACGGTGGGCCAGCACTTCCGCCTCGGCGTCGTGAGCGACCGTGAGCAGGGCCGGCCAGGACCCGGCGGGGACGGACGCCCGGCACGGCAGCGGCTCGTGGCCCGCGCCGGTGGCGTACCCGGTGACCACCTCGGGTTCGCCGGAGAGCACGGCCAGCACCTTCAGGTGTGCGGCCAGCATCAACACGCCTACCGGCAGGCCCCGTTGCCCGGCCAGTGCCCGCACCGCCCCGGTCGTGTCGTCCGGCACGGGTATCTCGTGCTCGGCCGTACCGTGGGCCGGTCGCGAAGCCCACCGGGGCACGGCGGTGGCGCCGCCTGCGGTCAGTGTCCGGCTCCAGAACCGCCGGTCCGATTCCACGCGCGTTCCCATCGAATGGCCTTCCTCAACTCACGGTCGCCGTGGTGGCGTTGGCTGCTGACGTGGTCCGGCCGACGGTGCCGGGCCGGCTGCCGTTCTCCGGCATGTCCACCGCGGGGTTGCCGCCCCACTGGGCGTTCGGGGGGACTTCCTCGCCCTTCATGAGGAAGGCGTCGGGCGCCAGCACCGAGCCGTCGCCCATGGTCACGCCGTAGTGCACATGGGCGGCGATGCCGAGGGTGCAGCCGGCGCCGAGGGTGGTGACGTCGGACTTGAAGGTGCCGTCCTCCTGCGAGTGGCACTGGATCTTGCTGGCGGCGTTGAGGGTGCAGTCGTCGCCGACGGTGCTGAGCGTCCGCTCGGTCATGTAGACGCCGTCGTCGAACACCCTGCTGCCGATGCGCACGCCCAGCAGCCGCCAGACCAGGGTCTTGAACGGGGTGCCGTTGAAGATGTTGAGGTAGTGGTCCGGGACCTTCCACAGCCGCTCGTGCCACCAGAAGTACGGGTCGTAGATGGAGCACAACCGGGGGCGAAGCGCCCGGAAGGATCCGATGCAGCGCTCCACCAGGACGAAGTAGGCGGTGGAGAAGACGAGCGTGAAGGCCAAGTATCCGCCGATCACCACGTCTCCGACCACGCCGTACAGGTCCACGGAGGCGAGTCCGAAGAGGGTGAGCGCGAAGGTGTGCAGCCATCGCACGAGCAGCATGCCCGCCATGGAGCGGAGGTTGTAGCGGTTCTTCGCGGCGAGCCGTTGGCGCAGCGTGTCGCCGGTTCTGAGGTGGTCGAACCGGGTGTCGCGGTCCACCGTGCGCGGGATCTCGAAGCACGGTGAGCCGAGGAGGCCCACGCCCTCCCGGATCTCGCCGTCGAGGGGAACCATCACCTTCGTCGCCAGCAGGCAGTTCGCGCCCGTCCTGCCGCCCGCCGGATAGGCGATGTTGTTGCCCAGGAAGTTGTTCGGCCCGATCTCCACCCTGGACAGCCGGAACGAGGTGCTGGAGAAGTCGGCGTTGAGGACGGAGAGGCCGTCGGCGATCATCGTGCCGCTGCCGACGGTGACCAGCAGGGGCGACTCGTGCTGCACTTCGGTGCCGAAGTTCGAGCCGGTCTGCTCGACGCGTGACAGGTCGTATCCGATGCCTCGGAGGTAGTGGACGATGTACGAGCTGTCGCCGAAGAGCCAGGTGAAGAACTTGATGTTCGTCATACGGGCCGTGGTCCGTTGCAGCACGTAGTGGAATCCGTAGAGCGGATAGACCTTGTCGGGCTTGAGGACCAGGCCCACCAGACGCGGCACGGTGCACAGGGCCAGCAGCCCCAGGACCACGAACCCGAAGAACAGGACGACGGAGAGCACGAGGGCGTCGGGCAGCAGTTGCGAGGGGGTGAGCGCGGCCGACTGCGGGTCGAGCCGCTTGCCGATCGCCGGTACCTCGGTGAAGAGCATGTACGCACCGCCGACGGCCAACGGGATGTACAAGAAGAACATCTGCGTCAGGGTGCCGAGGCCGAACCAGGCCCGGCGCAGGGTGCCGCAGCGGGCCGGGGCGACCCTGGCGTAGTCGACTTGGGCGGGTTCCGCCGGGGATCCGTGCCAGTGCTCGCCGGCCGGGACCGTCTGGCCGCGGTACAGGGCGGACGAGTGGCCGAGTTGGGCACCGTCGCCCAGGGCGGTGTCGATGTCCAGGACGGTCTTCTCGCCGACGAAGACGTCCGCGCCGAGGGTGACCCGGCCGGTCTGGATGTGTCCCGCGTGGGCCCGGTAGCAGAGGAAGAAGGCGTCCTTGCGGATCACCGTGTCCGCGCCGATCGTCAGGAGGTCGGTGCAGACCGGGACGGAGCGGGAGAGGATCGTGACGCCCTTGCCGATGCGTGCGCCGAGGGCCCGCAGGTACAGCACGTACAGCGGGGTTCCGGCGAGGAAGACCATCGGATTCGCGTGGAGCAGCACCTTGACGAGCCAGAAGCGCAGATACGCCAGGCCCCAGACGGGGAACTCTCCGGGCCGCCAGCGTCCGACGAGCAGCCACTTGGCGGCGATCGGGAAGGCGCACAGCGCCACGAACGCGATGCCTCCGAACAGCACCGACCGCAGGTAGATGCCGGCCAGGCCCGCTCCGCCGGCGACCCACTCGTACCCCGCGGCGGTGGCGAATCCGGAGACCAGCGAGTAGCCCAGGAAGACCAGCAACTGGGCGGTTCCGCAGAGCAGATGGGCGCGCCGCTTCCCGCGCGACCCCGGAGCCGGCGGCGCGGGCGCCGCAGCGGACGGGGTGTCCGCCGGAGCGTCGGGGGCGGGTGTGGGATCCCCGAGCGCGGTGGCCAGACTCTGGATCGTGGGGTGCTGGTAGATGTCCTTCATGGACGGGGAGGGCAGATCCGCCGTCTTGCGTATTCGTGCGCAGAACTGGGCCATGACCAGTGAGTTGGCGCCGAGGTCGGCGAAGAAGTGGCCGTCGACCGGCACGCTCTCGGCGCCCAGCAGGTCGGCCAGGGTCCGCGCGAGCCGCCGTTCGGTCTCCACCCCCCTGCGGCCGGTGTCGCTCAGTGCGACGACGGATTCATCCGGCTCCGAAACGACCTCGGAGGACTGTTCCACCATGCGATCTCCTGGAGAACGTGGATGTTCCTGATCACGAACCGGCGGATTCAGTTTGTCCAGAGAGATCGACGTCTGCCACTTGTGCCCCTGATTTAAGGGGGTGGAAAGAATGACGCGCCGGGCCTTGTCCCCCGGGAATCAGGCCGGGACGGGTCCTACGCCGTTCACCCACATGGCGGTCCCCCAACCGGGGGTGCACCCCCCGACCGGGAGCGCATCGGGGAAACGGCCGGGCGGTCACCGTCACACAGGGGCGTCGACCGCTGCCCAGGAGTCACGGCCGGACGGCCTCCGGCACGCCACCACGGCCTTCGTGGCCGTGCGAGACAACGGCAATCGCGACCGTGCGAGACAACAGCAGTCGCGACCGTACGGGCACGCCGACGCACCGGGCCACGACCCCGCGCGGGCCGCGTCCCGGCAGCGGGCCGCGCCCGGATCAGCCGGCGGCCGTCCAGGCCTTGGGGCCCATGCCGCGCCACTCGATCAGATCCGGGTCGTCGACCGTCGTATTGGCCTCGGGCAGCCCGGCCCGGCGCAGGAACTCGACGACGTCGAGCAGGTGATACGCGGTGCCGACGTACTCTCCGCGGATGGTCACCCGCCTGCCACCGTCGGGGCCCGGCGGCTGCACCACCACAGGCGCGTCTTTCATGACTGCCGAATGCCCCGTTCCGAGCCGGGTCATGCGGGCGAGGCGCCGGCCGATGCGCATCGTCGCGACATCGTTCCGGCCGGTCGGGGCGCTCGACACGCCCGGAACGCGGCCCCCCGTCACACCGGAGCCGATCGCCGCGCCGGGCCTCGGGGCGGCACACCAGCGGTGCGCGGCGGGCGGGGCCGGAAACCGGCGGATGGCCGAGAACCCCCGGGAGGCGGAGGGTCAGGAGGGGAGTCCGGTGCATCCGGTACACGCCATTGGCTACCGTCCAAGGCGGCACGGCCGGTGCTCGAAGCCGGGCCGGGCGGCCGTTCCGGAGCGCGCCGGTCACGTGCGTGTTTGACGTGACGATCACACCTTCACCTATCGATTACACGTTCTTCACGTCATGCGCACTTTCGGTCACTCAGGGTGCCTGCCCGGTCGTCGGGAGAAGACGCCGCACGCCCGGCTGCCTAGCCTCCCGGCCATGCGATCACCACTGATGAGACGCTTCGGCCTCGGTGCCGTTCTCGCCCTCGCCCTGGCCGTCTTCGGACTGGCCCCCAGCGCGAGCGCCGACCCGGCACCGGCGGAGCTCACCTTCGCCACGAACGCCGCGACCACCACGCCCGGCGGCACGGTGAACCTGTCGATGACGATCACCAACAACAGGACGTACGACATCTGGTTCGTGTACCAGACGATCGACCCGACCTATCTCACCACGCAGCGCCCCGACCTGAAGTACAGCTTCACCGGCTGCAGCCTGACCGCGGTCGACGGCACCAGCACCGCCTGCTCCGGCACCGGGCCCACCAACCTCGGCACCGACTACGGCGCCACCATCCCGCCCGGGCAGAGCCGCACCGTCAACCTGACGCTCAGCGTCTCCGCCGACTCCGGCTGCAACGGCAACATCGGCTTCTACTCGTACTTCTACGCCGAGTTCAGCGACTCCACGAACACGAGCGGCGGGCCGGTCTACACACCCGAGACGCGCGTTCTGTGCGCCTGACGACCTGTCGCGGATGACCCGAAAGGTCTGCGATCAGCCAATGGTCCGGGGCCGGGCGCTCCTGCCCTCATCGAGGGCCCGGCCTGCACCGCGGACGGAAAATCGGGCAACTCGGTTCCATCGGTGGCCTGTTGGTCGCCTGCTCTTTTCCGTCATGTTTCGCAACACGACCACGAAAGCTACACACGGACACCACTATGTGACGCGACGGATGCGCCGACGAGCCGGCCTCTCAGAGGAAAGGCGGCGTCGACGCAAGGGGTGCGTCCGCTCTACGGAGCCGTACTCACCCCTGCCCGGGAGGGGACATTCACCGCATGAAGCGGACCTTACGCACAACCGTGCTCACGGTCGGTGCGCTCATAGCCACGCTCGGCCTGCCGGCCGGCGCGGCTCATGCCGACGACGCACCCAGAATCGACCTGCGGGTGTTGGTGGTCAGCGACGGAGGACCGTCGACCGACGCCATCGCAGCCGAACTGACCGACGCCGGAACTCCGTTCACCGAGATCGACCTGACCCGGTCGGGACGGCGGACGATCGACGCCGGCTTCCTGGCAGACACCGTCGACGGGCGACCGCGCGCCAAGTTCCAGGCCGTGGTGCTGCCCAACGACAACCCGTTCGCGGCCGGTTCGAACGAGATGGCGGCACTCACAGCCTACGAACAGATTTACCAGATCCCCCAGGTCGATGCCTATACCTACGCACGTCCAGAAGCCGGATTGCAGTACCCGGTCGGCAGCACCGGCTACTCCGGCAGCCTCGACGGCGCCCAGGCCGACGTGACCGCCGCAGGCCAGGCGGGCCCCTTCGGCTACCTCGACGGCACCGTGCCCTTCGAGGACAACGACCCGTCCGTGGGCGAGAGTTACGCCTACCTCGCACAGCCTGCGGCCGGCGCCGACTTCACGCCCTACGTCGAGGCGACCATCCCGGGGTCGTCCACCAAGGGCTCCCTGGTCGGCGAGTACCGGCACGACGGCCGGCGCGAGCTCGTCGTCACCTTCGTCTACAACCAGTACCAGGAACAGTTCCGGCTGCTGGCCCGCGGCATCGTCGAGTGGATGACCGGCGGAGTGCACCTCGGCGCCTCCCGCAACTACTTCGCGGTGCACGTGGACGACCTGTTCGCCGCCGACGACCGCTGGAACACCGACCTCAACTGCACGCCCGGCGACGTCGACTGCACCGACCCGAACGCCACGCCCGACCCGATCCGCATGACGTCCGCCGACGTCGACCACGCGGTGGCCTGGGAGCAGAGCAAGGACTTCACGTTCGACCTCGCCTTCAACGGCTCCGGCAGCGTCGACCAGCGCGAGGACGACAACGGCGTCGACCAGCTCGCCGACACACTGATCGCGGACAAGAACGACTTCCGCTGGATCAACCACACCTACACGCACGCCTTCCTCGGCTGCGTGCAGAACACCGCGGTGGTGCCGTGGGTCTGCGAGACCAACGCCGACGGCAGCACCGAGTGGGTCGGCGAGAACGACATCTCCGACGAGATCGCCACCAACCGGGTCTGGGCCCAGACCAACGGACTCCCCCTGGAGACCGACGAGTTGGTCACCGGCGAGCACTCCGGGATGCGGATCCTGCCGCAGCAGCCCGACGACAACCCGAACCTGGCGCCCGCCCTCGCCGCCAACGGCGTCGACTGGCTGGGCTCCGACAACTCCCGTGATCCGCAGCAGCGTCAGGTCGGCGCGGCCGAGACCGTCCCCCGCTACCCGATGAACGTCTTCTACAACGCGGGCAAGGCCTCCGAGGAGGTCGACGAGTACAACTGGCTCTACACCAGTCGCGCCCAGGGCGGCAGCGGTATCTGCGAGGACAACCCGGCGACCACCACCTGTCTGTCGCAGCCGCTGGACACCAGCACCGGCTACACCGGCCAGATCGTGCCGCTGGAGACCCGGATCGCCCTCGGGCACGTGCTGTCCGACGACCCCCGGCCGCACTACATCCACCAGTCGAACCTGGCCGAGGACCGCATCGCCTACCCGGTGCTGGACGGCGTGCTCGACGGCTACCGGGCCCTGTTCGCGGACAACACCCCCGTGGTGAACCTGCGGCTGAAGGACATCGGGACCGAGCTGAAGCGCCGGGCCGACTGGCAGGCCGCGCTCCAGGCCGGCCAGGTCACCGCCTACCGCGTCGGCGACGCCGTGACCGTCGACGCGCCGGCCGGCCTGGAGGTCACCGCGACCCTGCCGACCGGGACCACCGTGGCCGGCACCGCGTTCGGCACCGCGTACGCGGGCGCCGTCTCCGGCTGGACCCCCTCGGCCGGCGCCCCGATCGACCTCACCCTGCCGGCCACCACCGCCGCCCCGGCGGTCACGGCCGGCGCCACCGGCCCGGCCACGGATCCGGCACCCGACACCCGGGTCCCCGCAGGCGTGACCGAGTCGGTACCCGCCACCGTCGGCGACTGAACGGCGCTCCGCAGTACCAACGACCGAAGCGAGAACAGACCCACGGTCCCGGCCGCCCGCGCGGCGGCCGGGACCGGCACGACCACCCCACACCTCGGCCGTGGAGCACACCGATGCCCCTTCCCTACGGCGCGCCAGGCACCGGCACTACGCGCGTCACCCTGCTCACCGAAGGCACCTACCCGCACAGTCACGGTGGCGTCAGCGTCTGGTGCGACCAACTGGTTCAGGGCATGCCCGACTTCGAGTTCGACATCGTCGCCGTCACCGGCACCGGACGCGAACCCCTCGTCTGGGACCTGCCCGCACACGTGTCGAACGTGTGGTCCGTGCCGATGTGGGGCGACCCGCCACCGGGCCGCCCGCCCCGGGGCCGGGCCCGCCGCCAACTCGCCGACGCCTACGCCCGGTTCCTCACCGCGCTGCTCGACCCCCGGGAGGAGGAGGGCTTCCCGTCCGCCCTGTACGCCCTGGCCCGGGCCGCGGCGGACGGCACGCTCAGCCCGTTCCTGCGCGCCGACACCGCGATCACCGTGCTGACCTCGCTGTGGAACCGGCCGGGGCTGGCCGTGCGCGAGGCCCGGCCCACCCTGCACGACGCGCTCACCGCGACCGCCCTCCTGGAACACGCCCTGCGCCCGTTGACCGCTCCGCTGCCCGAGAGCGGGGTCGCGCACGCGGTGAGCGGTGGCGTCGCCGCGCTGCCGGGGCTGGCCGCCCAGGAACGGCACGGGGTCCCGCTGCTGCTCACCGAGCACGGCGTCTACCTGCGGGAGCGCTACCTCGGCTATCGGACCGCGCCCTACCGCTGGCCGGTGAAGGCGGTCGTCCTCGGGTTCTTCCGGCTGCTGGCCCGCGAGTCCTACCGCAAGGCGGCCCTGATCACCCCGGGCAACCGCTACAACCGGCTCTGGGAGGAGGAGGGCGGCGCCGATCCGGAGGCCATCCGTACCGTCTACAACGGCGTGGACCCGGCCGCGTTCCCGGCGGCCGGACCGGAACCGGAGGCGCCCACCCTCAGCTGGGCGGGCCGCGTCGACCCCATCAAGGACCTGGAGACGCTGATCCGGGCCTTCGCCCTGGTCCGGGCCCAGGTCCCCGAGGCCCGGCTGCGGTTGTTCGGCGGGACGCCCCGGGGCGGCGAGGCCTACCGGGAGCGCTGCGCGGCGCTGGCCGCCGAGTTGGGGCACGGGGACGCCGTGACCTTCGAGGGCCGCGTCGACGACATCAAGGACGCGTACGCGGCCGGGAACGTGGTGATGCTCTCCAGCATCAGCGAGGGCTTCCCGTTCACGCTGATCGAGGCCATGTCCTGCGGGCGGGCCACCGTCTCCACGGACGTCGGCGGGGTCCGGGAGGCCGTCGGCGACACCGGGCTGGTCGTCGCGCCCCGCGATCCGGCGGCGATGGCCGCGGCCGCCCTCGAGCTGCTGGGCGATCCGGCGCGCCGCCGGGCGATGGGCGAGGCGGCCCGGCTGCGGGTGATCGAGCAGTTCACGCTCCGGCAGACCATCGACACCTTCCGCGCCATCTACCTCGAACTGCCCGGCCGCGCACGGCGGTCGGCGGCCGAGCCGGCCGCCGCGGCCGAGCTGCCCACGGCGTCCGTCACCCGGAGCGTGGCCCTGTGAGCGGGCCGATGTCCCTCGAACCCGGCGGCTCCGAACAGGACACGCTGGCCCTGCGGCTGGCCGAGCCCCGGCCGGCGCCCCGTCGCCGGCCGCGCTGGGCCCTCGACGACACCACGCTGACCGTACGGCTGCCATGGCGCGGCCCGGACGAGGACGCGGTCAGCGAACTCGCCGCCGAACTCGCCGACCGGACAGGTCCCGCCGTCCACCCCTACGAAGTGGCCGCGCTGCTGGAGTCGGAGGGCCTGTCCGCCGCCCTGATCAACGAGCGGTACGGCCACCCGAACCTGTTCTCGCTCGCCTCGGCGCTCTACGAACGGGTGCCCAGGACGTTCCCGGAACCCGCGCCGGCGGCCGACCCGTGGCGCCCGGACACCGTGCGCTGTCTGCTGCGGGGCGTGCTGTTCGCGCTGCCCGGACTGGCGTATCTGCTGACCGCGCCGCTGTGGAACGCGGCCGGGCACGCGCCCGCGCTGATCGTGGCGGGGCTGGTCTCCTGGGCGTGGGGGCAGGCCCTCGGCCACCGCGCCCATCTGCGGATGACGACCGGACGGCACGAGGCGGGCCGTACCCTCCTCATCGGCGCACCGGCCGGGGCGGTGCTGGCCACGGGTGCCGCCGCCCTGGTCTCCGGGGGCGGCCGGGTCGTGGCGGCCGCCGCGGCCCAGTCGCTGTACCTGGCGGCGGCGGGCGTGCTGCTGGTGCTGGCCCGGGAACGGCTGCTGCTGGCCGCGCTCGGTCCGCTGGTCGCGGGTGCGGCCGTGCTGCCCTGGTGGGAGCCGGGCCGTGCGCTGCGGGCCGGGCTGCCACTGCTGGCGCTCGCCGCGACGCTCGCGGTCACCGGGTGGGTCCTGTGGCGGACCCTCTCGGTCCCGGCCGTCGCCGGCGGCCACCGGCCCAAGGTGCTGTGGTCCCTGCCGTACGGCCTGTTCGGGCTGGCCGCCGGGGTACTGGTGCTCCTCGAGGGGCGCGAGGGGCCGTACGCGGTGATCGTGCTCACCGTGAGCATGGGGCCCGCGGAGTGGCTGCTGTACCGCTACCGGGGGCTGTCGGTCGCTGCGTTGCGCGCCACCACGACCCCCGCCGCCTTCCTGCTGCGTTCCGCGGGCATCCTCGCCCTCTGTCTGCTCCTCTACCTGGCGCCGCTGCTGCCTGCCGCCCTGCTCACGGGCGCCGCTCCGGCCGCCCTGCTGCTGCTCGCGGCCACCCTGTGGACCGCGTTGCTGCTCCAGGCGTTCGGCGCGGCCTGGCCGTCGGCCGCGCTCTGTCTGACCGCCGCCACCGTCGCCGGCGCGTTCTCCCTGTTCCACCTCCCCGGGGCCGGTCTCGCCCTGCCGCTGTGCTGCGGCGCCGCCGCGCTCTGTCTCGCGGCCGGCGCGCTGCTGCTGCTCGGCCGCCCCGCCCCGCACGGATGAGTCACACCCCGCAGGAACCACGTGCACAACCGACCGGAAGGAAACGACAGTTGACCTCCGCACCGCTCGCCGCCGTCACCGGGGCCGAGGGTTTCATCGGCTCGCACCTCACCGAGGCGCTGGTCGCCTCCGGGCACCGGGTACGGGCGATGGCCCAGTACAACTCCTTCTCCTCCTACGGGTGGCTGGAGACCCTCTCCCCCGACGTCCTGGACCAGGTGGAGATCGTCCTCGGCGACGTCCGGGATCCCGGATCCGTCCGCGGCCTCCTGGAAGGCGCCGACACCGCCTACCACCTGGCCGCGCTGATCGCGATCCCGTACTCCTACCAGGCCCCGCACAGCTACGTGGACACCAACGTCACCGGCACGCTCAACGTGCTGGAGGCGGTCCGCGCGCTCGGCACGCCCCGGCTGGTGCACACCTCGACCAGTGAGACCTACGGCACCGCGCGGACCGTGCCGATCACCGAGGACCATCCGATCAACACCCAGTCCCCGTACGCCGCTTCGAAGGCCGGCGGGGACCGGCTCGCCGACAGCTACCACGCCAGTTTCGACACCCCGGTGGTGACGCTGCGCCCGTTCAACACCTTCGGGCCGCGCCAGTCGATGCGCGCGGTGATCCCCACGGTGATCGGCCAGCTGGCGGCCGGGGAGCGCACCATCACCCTGGGCGACCTGCGTCCCACCCGGGACTTCATGTTCGTCAAGGACACCGCCCGGGCGTTCCTGACGGTCGGCATCGCGCCGGCCGAGCAGGTGGTGGGCCGTACCTTCAACGCCGGTACCGGCGGGGAGATCTCGATCGGCGACCTGGTCGCGCTGATCGGCAAGGTGACGGACACCGCCGTCGACGTCCGCGAGGACGAGGCCCGGATCCGGCCGGCCAACTCCGAGGTGATGCGGCTGGTCGCCGACGCGAGCCGGCTCACCGCGGCCACCGGCTGGCGTCCCGGCCACTCCCTGGAGGAGGGCCTCGGCCAGACCGTGGAGTTCTTCCGCGACCCGGCCAACCTCGCCCGGTACAAGACCGGCATCTACAACGTCTGACCTCGTCCGGCACGTCTGCGCACGTACACGAAGGAGGAGCCCCATGCACGCAGTGATCCTGGCCGGAGGCAAGGGCGTCCGGCTGCGGCCCTACACGACCGCGCTGCCCAAGCCGCTCGTCCCGATCGGCGACCAGCACGCGATCCTGGAGATCGTGCTGCGCCAGCTCTCCACCGCCGGCTTCACCGGCGTCACCCTGGCCATCGGCCACCTCGGCGAGATCATCCGCGCCTATGTCGGCGACGGCTCCCAGTGGGGCCTGACCGTCGACTACGCCACCGAGGAGAGCCCGCTGGGCACCATGGGCCCGCTGCTCAACCTGCGTGACCGGCTGCCCGAGACGTTCCTGGTCATGAACGGCGACGTCCTCACCGACCTCGACTACGCCGACGTCCTGGACCGGCACAGAGACTCCGGTGCCCCGCTGACCATCGCCACCTACTCCCGCCAGGTGCACATCGACTTCGGGGTGCTGACCACCGACGACTGCAAGGTCGTCGCGTTCACCGAGAAGCCGAGCATGGACTACCGCGTCTCCATGGGCGTGTACGGGCTGTCCCGTGCGACGCTGGACGACTACACACCCGGACTCCCGCTCGGCTTCGACGAGTTGGTGCTGGATCTGCTCAAGGCCGAAACTCCCCCGCACGCCTACGAGTTCGACGGGTACTGGCTGGACATCGGCCGCCCGGACGACTACGACCGGGCCAACGCCGAGTTCACCACCCGCAAGTCGCTTCTGCTCAAGGGAGCCTGAGCTCGTCATGCGCATTCTCGTCCTGGGCCACTCCGGCTATCTGGGCACCCATGTCGTCGCGGGGCTGCGGGCCGTACCCGGCGCGCAGGTCCTCGGCGGCGGCCGCTCGGCCGGCGCGGACCACCACGTCGACCTCGCCGCCGTCCGCCCGGAGCAGCTGGCCGAGACCCTGGCGGCCGTCGCGCCCGACACCGTGGTCAACTGTGCGGGCGCGACCGGCGGCGACGCGGTGGGGCTCGCCGAGGTCAACGCCCGCGGCCCGGCGGTGCTCTGTGCCGCGCTGCGCGACGCGGCCCCGGCGGCCCGTCTGGTGCACCTGGGCTCGGCCGCCGAGTACGGCCCCGGCGCCCCGGACGCCCCGGTCACCGAGTCGGCGCCGACCAGCCCGACGGCGCCGTACGGCGCGACCAAGCTGGCGGGCACGGTCGCGGTGACCGCGTCCGGCCTGGAGGCGGTGGTGCTGCGGGTGGGCAACCCGGTGGGGCCCGGGGCGCCGGCCGCCTCGCTGCCCGGCCGGATCACCGCGCTGCTGCGCGAGGCGGGTCCGGACCCGGAGGCGGTACTGCGCCTTGGCGACCTGTCGGCGTACCGCGACTTCGTGGACGTAAGAGACGTGGCCCGTGCGGTGGTTCTCGCGGCCACCGCCGACGGGCCCCCGCCGCCCGTCCTCAACATCGGCGGCGGCCGGGCCGTCCCGGTGCGCGAGCTGGTGCGCGCGCTGGCCGCCCGGGCCGGCTTCCGCGGCCGGATCGAGGAGAGCACGGGCGGCTCGGTGCGTTCGGCACGGGTGTCGTGGCAGTGCTCCGACATCTCCGCCGCCGAGCGGGCCCTGGGCTGGCGCCCGGCGCACACGCTTCAGGAGGCGCTGGCCGCGCTGTGGGAGAGCGACGGTACGCGGTGAGCCTGCTGATTCCGCTGTATGTGCACCCGGCCGAGGACCCGGGTGCCTGGCACCGCCTGATCACCGCCGCGAGGGGCACCTACGGTGTGGTCCTCAACCCGGCGAACGGCCCCGGCGACCGCCCCGACCCGGCGTTCGCCGCCACGGCCGACGCACTGCGATCGGCGGGGGCGCTCCTCCTCGGGTACGTCGACACCGACTACGGGATGCGCGGACCGGCCGAGGTCACGGAGGACGTGCGCCGGCACGAGGAGTGGTACGCGGCCGACGGCTGCTTTCTCGACCGGGTGACGGCGACCGCGGAGGCGCTGCCGGCCTGCCGCCGGCTGGTGCGTGCGGTACGGAAGTCGGGCGCCGGGACGGTCGTGCTCAACCCGGGCGTCCATCCGGCGCCTGGCTATGTCCGTCTCGCCGACCTGACCGTCACCTTCGAGGGGCACTGGTCGACGTACGTCTCGGCGTTCAGCAGACCGGCGTGGGCCGCCCGGCAGCCGCCGGAGCGGCTGTGCCACCTGGTCTACGGTGTGCCCGGGCCCCTCGTCCCGCTCGCGGTACGCACCGCGCACGAGCGGGGCGCGGCGGTGTGCGGTCCGGTGACCGGCGAACCGCCCAATCCCTGGGCGCAGTTGACTCCGGCTTTGACGGGAGCGCAGTTGTGAGGGCACGGCCCGCGCTGACCGCGGCCGTCCTGGCGGGGCTCCTGGCGGGCTGCTCCGGGCACGGGGACTCGTCCTCCTCGCACTCCAGGGCCCCCTCCCGGCCCGCGGACTCCCCGACCACGCCGACCGGTTCACCCACCGCCAGGCCGTCGGAGTCCGCCGCCGTCCACCCGGCCTCACCCACCGCCACCCCGACGGGCTCCTCCGGGGCGGACCCGGCCCGGGCCCGGTGGAGACCCAAGCCCGGTCTGGCCTGGCAGTGGCAGCTGGACGGAGAGGTCAAGCCGACGGTGGACGTGCCCGTCTACGACATCGACGGCTTCGAGAACTCCCGGGCGGACGTGGCCCGGCTGCACGCCGCCGGCCGGAAGGTCATCTGTTACGTCAACGTCGGCGCCTGGGAGAACTTCCGGCCCGACAAGGACGATTTCCCGCGCTCGGTGCTCGGCAGCAGCAACGGCTGGGCCGGCGAGCGCTGGCTGGACATCCGCAAGCTGTCCGTGCTGCGGCCGATCATGGAGCGGCGCTTCGACATGTGCCGTGACAAGGGCTTCGACGCGGTCGAGCCCGACCTGGTGGAGGGGTACGGCAACGACACGGGGTTCCGCCTCACCGCCGCCGACCAGCTCCGCTACAACCGCATGATCGCGGACATCGCGCATGCGCGCGGAATGTCGGTGGGCCTGAAGAACGACCTCCCGCAGATCCCGCAGCTGCTCGCCGACTTCGACTTCGCGGTCAACGAGGAGTGCGCCCAGTACGACGAGTGCGCCCGCCTCACCCCGTTCGTCGAGGCGGGCAAGGCCGTGTTCCACGTCGAGTACAAGGAACCGCCCAGTGCCTTCTGCGCCGAGTCCCGGCGGCTGGGCCTGTCGTCGATGCAGAAGAAGCTGGAACTGGGGGTGTGGCGCAGGCCCTGCTGACGTCGCGCCGGAGCCGGACCGCGGCCGGCCGCTTCCGGAGCCGGCGGATGTGGAAGTGCCCCGGTGCGCACGGTCGCCCTCCCCCAAGGAAGCGAGCGTGCGCACCGGGGCCGGCGCCGGCTCCGGCGGTTTCCCGCGGAGTCGGATCGGGCGAGTCCCCCACTCACCCACCCGGCACCCGCCCATCCCCCCTGGGTGCCCGGCGCCTGTGTCAGGGCGTCAGTGTGGCCCACACGGCGTGGCCGCTGGTGAGCCGGGACCGGTCGACGCCCCAGGAGTCGGCGAGTTCCTCGACGAGCAGCAGCCCCCGGCCGCCCTCGTCGTCGGGCCCCGGCTCGCGCCGGAGCAGACCTCGCCGCGAGTAGTCGTGGTCGTGCACCTCCAGCCGCAGACACCCGTCGGTGATCATGCCCATGCCACAGAGGATGCGGACGCTGAATGTGTGGCGGATGGCGTTGGTGACCAGCTCGGACACGAGCAGCACCGCGTCCTCGCACAGCTCGCCGGGCATCCCCCACGCGCCCAGGCGCTCTCTCATGGAGCGGCGGGCGACTCTGACGCTGGAGCGGTGCGAGGGCAGCTCGATCCAGTGCGCCTGGTCGGGGTCGAGTACGTCTAACAGGTCGAGCGGGGAGGTCGCGTGGGGGGACACGTGGTTGCCTTCCGTGAGGCGGCTGCGGCGGGAAGCAGGCAGTACTGAGCAACGTCCGCACGGGAGACGTACGTTGCCCGTGAGCGTGACCGCGATTTACTCAAGTAACTATGCTCGCAGTCGGGTTCACCCTGCAACCGACTCCCTGATAATTTCAGAATGCCGGTGTCGGTGTGGTCGCTTCATCAAGGGGCTGTCAGACTGGTACCGGTGACGTTCCCTCGGGAGGTTGGGCGTGAGCGAAGGCCGTTCGAGCGCGAGCAGCGCCAGTGCGCCCACCGTGCTGCGCATGATCCTGGGCCGCAGGCTCCAGGAACGGCGCCAGGACGCGGGCGTGTCACTGGAGGAAGCGGCGCGGGCGCTGCGGGTCGCTCCCCTGACCATCCGCCGCCTGGAGAAGGCGGAGGTGGCGCTCAAGCCTCTCTACGTGGAGAAACTCCTTGAGACCTACGGCGCCGACCGGCAGGAGACCGCCGAGTTCGTCGCCTTCGCCGAGCGGGCCAACGAGCCCGGCTGGTGGCACACCTACCGTGATGTGCTGCCCACCTGGTTCAGCGCCTACGTGAGCCTGGAGACCGGCGCCACGACCCTGCGCACCTACGAGCCGCACTACGCCACGGGACTGCTGCAGACCCCCGAGTACGCGCGCTCGGTACTCAGCGGCGGCTTCCCGAACGACCGCGACGAGGATCTGGACCGGCGCGTGAACCTCCGGCTGCGCCGGCAGGCCCTGCTGGAGCGGGCCGACGCGCCCACTCTGTGGGTGGTCATGGAGGAGGCCGTCCTGCACCGGGTGGTCGGCGGCCCCCAGGTGATGCGGGCGCAGATCGAACGGCTCCTTGAGGTCTCGGAGCTCCCGCACGTCAGCGTCGACGTCGTGCCGTTCACCGCCGGTGCCCACGTCGGCGCGTGTGCCCCGTTCACCTACTTCCGTTTCGAGGAGCCCGAGCTTCCCGATGTCGTCTACAGCGAGATCCTCTCCGGCGCGATGTACCTGGACCAGCGCTCCGACGTCGTCGCCCATCTGGAGGCGCACAACCGCATGTCCCTGCTGACCTCCGACTCGCAGAGCAGGGCGCTCCTGAACCGCATGCGCAAGGAGTACGCATGACCATCATCGACGGCAGTGCCCACGACGTGTACAACGGCATGCCCGCCGCCGACCTCGGTGAGCAGGGCTGGGAGTCGCCCTGGAGCGGCCCCAACGGAGGCCAGTGCGTGCAGACGAAGCAACTCGCCGACGGCCGGGTGGCGCTGCGCCAGTCGACCGACCCCGCCGGCCCCGCGCTGATCTACACCCCCGAAGAGATCACGGCGTTCGTCGCCGGGGTCAAGCGGGGCCTCGCCGACCATCTGACCACTGGCTGACCTCCCCCTCCCCCCAGGCACCCCCTCCAAAAGGTTCAGGATGACCGACTCGCAAGCGGCGCAGGACATCGACACCAGCAGGCCCCACTCCGCCCGCATGTACGACTACTACCTCGGCGGCAAGGACCACTTCGAGGTCGACAGGCAGGCGGGCGAGAGCGTGGCGTCCGCCTACCCCAGTGTCTTCGTCGCCGCCCGTGAGAACCGCGCCTTCATGCACCGGGCCACCCGTGTCCTGGCCCGGGAGCACGGCATCCGGCAGTGGCTGGACATCGGCACCGGCATACCCACCGAGCCGAACCTGCACCAGGTGGCCCAGTCCGTGGTGCCCGACGCACGGGTCGTGTACGCCGACAACGACCCGCTGGTGCTCAAGTACGCCGAGCGTCTGATGCGCAGCACCGTGGAGGGCCGCACCACGTACATGGAGGCCGACGTCAACGACCCGCAAGCGCTGCTCGACGCCCCCGAGCTGGCCGAGATCCTGGACCTCGAGCGGCCGGTGGCGCTGTCCCTCAACGCCCTGATGCACTTCGTGACGGACGCCCAGGACCCGTACGGTATCGTCGGCCGGCTGCTGGACGTGCTCCCCTCGGGCAGCGCGCTCGCCCTGAGCCATGTCACCCCCGACTTCGACCCGGACTCCTGGGGGAAGGTCGCCGAGATCTACCACAACGGCGGCACCCCGGTGCGGTTCCGCACCCGCGACGAGGTGGCGCGGTTCTTCGACGGGCTCGAACTGCTCGACCCCGGCGTCTCCCTGGCGCACCACTGGCGCCCGGACTCCGAATCGACGGCCAGCGAAGCGGAGGTCAGCCTGTGGACCGGGGTGGGCATCAAGCCGTAGCGCGGGCGGGCTGTCGTACCGCACGGTGACACGGCGGTACGACAGCCCGGAACAGCCCCGGGAACGGGTCAGCCGATGTGGTAGCTGTCCCCGTACACCTTCCAGTCCAGCGGGGTGTTCAGGCACAGGTTGCCCTTGCTCAGGAAGACCCGCTGCTCGGTGTCGACCCGGGTGGTGTCGCTGTGCGCCTCCTCCTGCTTCATCGCCCAGACGCGCGCGTCGAGGAAGGCGTTGAGGTACGTCACCTCGTTGCCGCCCTGCGCCGGCGGCTTGGCCTTGCCGAGGGCGCGCTTGCGTATGTTGCGGAAGCTGGTGGCGTCGTCGCCGTCGCCGTGCATGACGATGGCGTCGTAGTAGGCGAACTGCCCCAGCGTGCCGAGCCCGTCCGTCTTGCCCTGCTGCACTGCGGGGTTGAAGTACACCCGGTCGCGCTCGTCGTTCTGCGCCTGCTGGAAGGCGGTGTCCTGGGCGGCCTTGCGCCAGTCCGCGGGGAAGTTCGGGTCGAGGCCGGAGTGCGAGTCGGTTCCGTTGACCTGGCGCAGCGCCGGGAGGTACTTGGCGAGGACGTTGCCGGGCTTGCGGTCGGTGTAGAGCTGCACGAGGTCGAGCATGTCGCCGGTGCCGGAGCAGAATCCGATGATCCCGGCGGTGTAGCCGCGGCCGTCACCGATGTCCTCGATGTACTTGTACTGCGCCTTCCAGTCG
The DNA here is from genome assembly GCF_040634235.1 of Streptomyces sp. NPDC007157. NCBI lineage: Bacteria > Bacillati > Actinomycetota > Actinomycetes > Kitasatosporales > Streptomycetaceae > Streptomyces > Streptomyces sp. NPDC007157. Next base: position 450,190 of record NZ_JBEYFE010000004.1, on the reverse strand, counting down.
AGCGAGGAGTTCTCCGCGCTCGACACCAGCTTCATGGCGATCTCCTTCTTCGCCGGGTCGTCGAGGCCCGCACAGCTCGCGGCCGCCGAGGCGGCGGAGGCGTGCGCGGGGCGCAGCAGTACGGCACCGGCCGCGGACGCGCCGAGCAGGGCGAGCAGGGTGCGCCGGGAGGTCAGGGCAGGGGTCGTCGTGGGGTTGTTCGGGTGCCTCACGTGGGCTCCAGAAGGTGGTGGGGGGTGGACTGGGATCCACTATTAGGAAGGTTTCCTATCAGAGCCCACCGGTGATGTGTACCCGTCACGCAGAAAGTTCGTAGGGTCGAACAAAACAGGTACGGACCGCGGCGCGGCGACCGGGTCCGGTCGACCAAGATGGTGGAATATTCAACCAACCTGGTCCGTTGACAGCGTCGAAGGAGGTCACGAGTGGACACCACGTACTACGACCAGGGAACTCTCGCCGAACGCTGGGACCGCGCCCAGCTGTTCTTCGACGCCAAGGACTACGCGGGCGCCGCGCGGGTGCTCGTCGGGCTGGTCGAGGAGGTGCCGGAGCAGACCGGACCGCGGCTGCTGCTGGCGCGCGCCTACTACCACTCGGCCCAACTGGGCCGCGCCGAGGCCGAGTTGCGCGAGATCGTCGAGCGCGACCCGGTGGAGCACTACGCCCGGCTGATGCTGGGCCGCACACTCCAGCGGCAGGCCCGGCACGAGGAGGCGGAGCCGCATCTGCGTCTCGCCTCGGCGCTGGCGGGCGACTTCCCGCAGGAGTAGCGGAACGGATCACCAGGGCCCCGGTCTCCCCGGGGCCCTTCGCCGTGTCCGGCCGCCGTCACAGAGGGGTGGCCGTGTGCAGGATCAGGAAGAGGGTGACCGCCGAGTTCGCCGAGGACATCGCCGACACGACGGTGCCCGCGGCCGCGCCCCAGACGGCGAGACCGGCCCCGGTGAACGCCGACGGCCAGCCGCGGGACGACGGGGCGGGAGCGAGGAGCGCGGCGACCCGGCGCGGCACCGGGCCGGTGGCGGCCAGCGCGGCCAGGGTGGGGGCCGGGGTGCCCCGCGACAGCAGCGCCGCCCTGCCGATGGCCCGGGCGACCGTGCGCCGGTCGCCCACCGAGCGGGCCGCCGCCTCGTCCGCCCAGCGCTCGGCGGTGTAGGCGACCGCGGTGCGCAGGGGCCGCAGGAAGGGGTTGGCACGGGCCGCCAGGTGCACGGCCAGCAGGTAGCGGTGGTGCCGGGCGGCTACATGGGCGCGCTCATGGGCGAACAGGGCCCGGCGCTCACCGGGGTCGAGGCCGTCGAGGAGGGCGGTGGTGACGACGATCCGGCCGGGCAGTGCGTAGGCGTAGGGGGCACCGTCGGGCAGAACGGCGACCTCCCGGCCGGGCAGTCCGGTCAGCGCCCGCCGCGCCAGCCGGGTGATCCGGCGGTGCCGGTGGAGGGTACGCCCGCACAGCCCGGCGACCACGCCGAGCGCGGGAATGGCGGCGCGGCCCGCGATCTCGTCCTGCGGCACGGCGGCCCGCACCTCCGGGTCGGACCAGGCGTCCGGGAGGGGGTTGCCGGGGAGCTGGGCGGTGCCGACCACCATCAGCAGGGCCAGGCAGAGCGTGCTGCACACGGCCATCACCACGGCCACCGCGGTGAGCAGCCGGGTCGCGGTGCGCGGATGCAGCCGCCCCTCGGCCAGCCGGGCGACCGGCCAGGCGGTCAGCGGCAGGACCAACGGCAGGAAGACGAAGACCCCCATGGCGGTCAGTCTTCCGTACCGCCGTGGTCGGTGTGCGAGGTGTTCCGACTGTTCACCCGGCCCGGTCCCGCGGTCTCCAGGAGCGCCCGGAGCACCTGCTCGTCGCCGGGCGGCAGCGCGGTGACGAAGCTCGCCAGGACGGCCTCGCGGTCCCGTTCGCCGTCGAGGAGCCGACGCATCCGCAGGGCCGCGAGCCGGGCCACGTCGGCGGTCGGCGTCCACAGGAAGGCCCGGCCCTGCCGTTCCCGGGCGACGACGTCCTTGGCGAGCAGCCGGGTCAGGATGGTCACCACGGTGGTGTAGGCGAGGTCGCCGCCGAGCCGCTCCTGCACCCAGGCGGCGGTGACGGGACCACCGGCCTCGCGCAGCGCGCCCAGCACCTGCCCCTCCAGCTCCCCCTGCCCGCGCCGGGCCCGCGCCATAGTCCCGTCTCCCTCCGGCGTCGGCGTGTGTGACACGCGCGCAGGCGTGTGGTGACACCCGCGTCGGCGTGTCTGACCACGCTACTTCACGCCGCCGCTGCCCCCGTACGTCCGCCGCCCGCGGCGGTGCGCGATCTCGCCGAGCGCGATGTCCACGAGGATGAACACGGCGAGCGGGATCCCGAGCAGGGGCACGAAGTAGCCGACCACCGCGATCACCGCCATCGCCGGGACGAGCAGGTACGGCGGGACGTCCGCCCAGGCACCGCGCGGGATCGGCCGGCCGAAGGCGGAGCCGCGGCCGCGCTGCCACCACATGCGGTAGCCCCACAGGATCAGCAGGATCAGGGAGAGCGCGAGAAGCGCCAGGGCGAGCTGGTTGACGAGGCCGAAGAGGATGCCGGTGTGCAGGTCGATGCCCCAGCGGGTGAGTTTGGCGAGCACGGGATAGTCCGCGAACCGCAGGACGTCGGTCACCTCGCCGGTGGCCGGGTCGACGGCGACGGAGTCCTGTTTCTCGGGCCAGCTGCGCTGGACCTGCCGGACGACGTAGGCGCTGTTCGCGTCGGCGGGCGGGACGATCTCGACGGGGTTGCCGAGGCCCTCGGCGCGGGCGGCGGTCAGCACCTTGTCCAGGCCCACCCCGTGGTCGGCGGCGCCGCCGGTCATGGACGCCATGTCGTGCCCGGCGTGTTCGCCGCCGCTCGTGGCCGCCGAGACGGACGGGGTGGCCTGACCGAGTGAGGTGCGCAGCTCGTCGATGTGGGCGCCGGCGTAGGTGGACCAGGTCAGGCCGGTCGCCGACAGGAAGACGAAACCGGCGGCGGCCCAGACGCCGACGCTGCCGTGCAGTCCGAGGGTGCGCCGCCGCCCGCTGGTGCCCCGCACCTTGCGCAGCGCCCGCCGCCGGGAGAACCACAGCACCAGGCCGCCGCCCGCGATCACCCACAGCCAGCTCGCCGCGAACTCGCTGTAGAGCCGCCCGGTGTCGCCGAGGTGCAGATCGCGGTGGAGTTCGTCGATCCAGGTGCGCAGCGGCAACGCGCCGGTCGAGCCGTACTGTTCGAGCGCGCCGCGCACCTTCCCGGTGTACGGGTCGACGAACACGGCGAGGGTGTGGTCCGCGCCGACGCCCTTCACCCCCGACAGCAGCACCCTGGTGGTCGCGTCGGCCTCCGGCGCGGGCCGTATCGCGGAGACGGTCCCCTCGGGGTGGGCCTTGCGGGCCGCGGCGACCTGCTCGGAGATCGGCAGCTCGGACTTGCCCACCGGGACGGTCAGTTCATGGGCGTACACCAGCTTCTCGGCCTGGAAGGAACAGGCGTACAGCAGGCCGCTGGTGGCGGCGACGAGCAGGAAGGGGGCGACCAGGACGCCGGCGTAGAAGTGCAGACGCAGGACGAGGGGGCGCAGCGGTGTCCAGCGGCTCGGGGACGCGGCCGAGGCGGTGGGTTTCGGGGCCTCGTCCGATGGGGGTCCCCCCGATCGAGCGGAGCCGGGATTGGGGGAGGTCGAGGGGGCGATGGACATCGAGGGCTTCTCCGGGGGACTCGTGCGAGAGCGGTGACGGTCCAGTAGTCGGAGAGTGCGGGGAACGAGTTCCCGACGGGTAAAGTGACCCGCGTCACATTCACTGTCATGGCATGCTGGCGCGATGGCATCTCCCAGTGATCGCGCACCTCTTGCCGAGCGGGTCGAGGAACTCCTCGCCGCGGGCGGCCCGTTGCCCATCGTCGCGGCCGGCGACCCGGTCCTGCGGCGCGGAACCGAGCCGTACGACGGCCAGCTGGGCCCCGAACTGCTGGCCCGGTTCCTCGGGGCGCTGCGCGACACCATGCACGCGGCACCGGGCGTGGGCCTGGCCGCGCCCCAGGTCGGCGTCCCGCTGCGGATCGCGGTGATCGAGGACCCGGCGCCGGTACCCGAGGAGGTCGCCGTCGCCCGCGGCCGGGTCCCGCAGCCGTTCCGCGTCCTGGTCAACCCGGTCTACGAGGCCGTCGGCGGCGCCCGTGCCGCCTTCTTCGAGGGCTGCCTGAGCGTGCCGGGCTATCAGGCGGTGGTGGCCCGGCACGCCGAGGTACGACTGCGCGGCCAGGACGAGCACGGCCGCACGGTCGACGAGGTGTTCACCGGGTGGCCGGCCCGGATCGTCCAGCACGAGACCGACCACCTCGACGGCACGCTCTACCTGGACCGCGCGGAGCTGCGCTCGCTGTCGTCGACGGAGGCGACGGCGGAGCGCTGGACCCAGCCGACCCCGACGACGGCGGCGGCGGAGCTGGGCTTCACATTGCCCTGAGCTGTACGCGCCCGGTCTTCCGCCTTCGCGGGCGCGGGGTCGTATCCCTGTGCGGTCACCGCCGCGCGGGCGCGACCGGCCCCCCACGCCCCCGAGGACGACCGCCGGCGGAACCCAACCCCTTCGACCCTCACCCCCGGTACGCCTCGAGCAACCGCAGCCACACCTCGCTCAACGTCGGATAGGACGGCACCGCATGCCACAGCCGGCTGATCGGCACCTGCCCGGCGACGGCGACGGTCGCCGAGTGGATCAGCTCGCCCACGCCCGGCCCCACGAAGGTGACCCCGCGCAGGATCTCCGCCTCCAGGTCCACGACCATCCGGGCGCGGCCCCTGTAGCCGTCGGCGTACAGCCCCGCCCCGGCGACCGAGGAGAACTCGACGTCGACGGCGCGCACCCGGTACCCGGCCTGCTCCGCCTCCGCGAGGGAGAGACCGACCGCCGCCGCCTCCGGTTCGGTGAAGACGACCTGCGGTACGGCATGGTGGTCGGCGGTGGCCGCGTGCGCGCCCCAGGGACCGTCCAGTAGGGGCGTGTCCGAGGCGCGGGCGGCGATGGTGTCGCCCGCGATCCGGGCCTGGTACTTGCCCTCGTGGGTGAGGAGCGCACGGTGGTTGACGTCCCCGACGGCGTAGAGCCAGTCGGTGCCCTCGACCAGGAGGGTGTCGTCGACGGTGAGCCAGGAACCCGGTTCCAGGCCGACGGTGTCCAGGCCGATGTCGTCGGTGTGCGGGACGCGCCCGGTGGCGAAGAGGATCTCGTCGGCCTCGATGCGGTCACCGGCGTCGGTCACGGCCACGACCGTGCCGTTCTCGCGGGTCACCGACTCGACCGAGGTGCCGGTGCGGACGTCGACGCCGGCCTCCTTGAGTGCCTCGGCGACGAGTTCACCGGCGAACGGCTCCATGCGGTTGAGCAGGCCCTTGCCGCGGACCAGCAGGATGACCCGGGAGCCGAGGGCCTGCCAGGCGGTGGCCATCTCGGTGGCGACGACACCGCCGCCTACGACGATCAGCCGGCCGGGCGCCTCCTGGGCGCTGGTGGCCTCACGGCTGGTCCAGGGCTTGACCTCGGCGAGTCCCGGCAGGTGGGGCAGCTGCGCGCGGGTGCCGGTGGCGACGGCGACCGCGTGCCGGGCGGTGAGGGTGGTGAGGGTGCCGTCGGGGCCGGTCACGGTCACCGTGCGGGGGCCGGCGAGGCGGCCGTGGCCGCGGTGGAGGTCGGCGCCGATGCCGTCGAGCCAGGCGACCTGACCGTCGTCCTGCCAGTTCGAGGTGAAGTAGTTGCGGCGGGCGAGGACCGCGGGGGTGTCGAGCGGGCCCTGGACCGCCTGGGCGAGGCCGGGCAGGCGGCGGGCGTCGGCCTGGGCGATGACCGGGCGCAGCAGGGCCTTGCTGGGCATGCACGCCCAGTACGAGCATTCGCCGCCGACGAGTTCGCTCTCCACGACCGCGGTGGTGAGGCCCGCCGCACGGGTGCGGCCGGCGACGTTCTCCCCCACGGGCCCGGCCCCGAGCACAACGACGTCGTAAGCGATGGATTCCGTTTCCGTCATGGGGTCAGTCTCGCGGGTGGTGTGCGCCGGGGCCACACGGGTAGCGGCCGGAATACCCACCCGGTCGGACGTGTTGTGCGGACGGCTCGTCCCGGAGCGGGGCGCCCCCCACATCAGGAAGAGGGAAGCACGCATGAGCAGCACCGTGGAACTCACCAAGGAGAACTTCGACCAGATGGTCACCGAGAACGAGTTCGTTCTCATCGACTTCTGGGCGTCCTGGTGCGGCCCGTGCCGTATGTTCGCCCCGGTCTACGAGAAGGCCGCGCAGGACAACCCGGACCTGGTCTTCGCCAAGGTCGACACCGAGGCGCAGCCGGAGCTGGCCGCGGCCTTCGACATCCAGTCGATCCCGACCCTGATGATCGTCCGCGACCAGGTCGCCGTCTTCGCCCAGCCGGGCGCCCTGCCGGAGGCCGCGCTGACGGATGTCATCGGCCAGGCCCGCAAGCTGGACATGGACGAGGTACGCAAGAGCATCGCCGCGCAGCAGGGCAGCGCGCAGGCCGAGTGACGGCCCGGCGCCCGGGTGACAAGCCATCGCTTGAGTAACGCCACATAGCCGCAGTTAGATCCTCTAACTGCGGCTATGTCTTTTAGGAACGTGCCTCGTAGGGGGCGGTACGGCAGCGCGTGAGGCGTGCCATCTCCTCCTCCGACAGCCGCAGCGCGCCGGCCGCCATGTTCTGCGCGAGGTGGTCCGGATCACCGGTCCCCGGGATCGCCAGCACGTGCGGCCCCTGCTGCAGGGTCCAGGCCAGCCGGACCTGTGCGACGGACACACCGTGCGCGCGGGCGACGGCGCGCACCGCCCCGCTGTCACCGGCGACCGGGCCCGCCTCGCGCCCGGGACCGGCGATCGCGAAGAACGGGACGAAGGCGAGGCCGAGTTCACCGCAGAGCCGCAGGAGTTCCCGTTCCTCGCTCGCCGCCTCGATCCCGTACGGGTTCTGCACGCAGACGACGGGGGCGATGGCCTGGGCCTCGGTCAGCTGCCCGGACGTGACGTTGGAGATGCCCAGGTGACGGATCAGCCCGGCGTCGCGCAGCTCGGCCAGCGCGCCGAAATGCTCGCCGAGCGATCCGGTCCGCCCGCTCGGTGGTACGCGCAGATTCACCACGTCCAGGTGATCGCGGCCGAGTTGGCGCAGGTTCTCCTCGACCTGGCCGCGCAGTTGGGCCGGTGAAGCCCACCACCACGCGCCCGAGGGATCGCGGCCCGGCCCCACCTTGGTGGCGATGACCAACTCCTCCGGGTACGGCGCCAGCGCCCGGTTGATCAGCTCGTTGGCGGAGCGCGTCGCCGAGAAGTAGAACGCGGCGGTGTCGATGTGGTTCACGCCGAGCTCGACCGCCCGCCGGAGCACGCCGATCGACCGGTCGCGGTCCCGCGGCACGCCGCGGTCGAAGGGCGCGGTACCCGTCAGGCGCATCGCCCCGAACCCGACGCGGTTGACGGTCAGGTCACCGAGTTGCCAAGTACCCGCGGGTGCCGCGATGTTGGTGCGTGGGCTCATGACATGGATCTCCTCTTGCGGACGGGAAACGGGGACCCGGTGGGTGGGCGCGACGCGTTCGGGCCGCTCGGCGGGGCGAGCACGTCAAAGCGGGTCAGCCGGCGCCGGGGCGGGCGGCATGAGAAAAGCCTCCCTGGGGGATCGGGATCCGCACCAGGAAGGCTCAGGTTGTGATCGGCATGCTAGCAGCAGGGCACGAGGCCGATCAGGCGGGGATCGCGGCAGCCCCACGGATGACGGTCGCACGCACGCACGGCAGGGCGAAGAACACACTAGACCCGACTCGCTCGATCCGGCTTGTCAGAAGGGGTACGGGGCCACGTCCCCGCGCACGGTCGTCCATCGCACGTCCGTGAACGCCTCCAGGTTGGACTCGCCGCCGAACCGTGCCCCGGTGCCGGAGGCGGCGACGCCGCCGAAGGGGGCCACGGCCTCGTCGTTCACCGTCTGGTCGTTGATGTGGACGATGCCGCTCGGGATGCGTTCGGCGAGGTCCAGGCCGCGCGCCGCGTCCCGGGTGACGATGCCGAGCGAGAGGCCGTAGGCGCTGTCGGCCGCGAGGGCGGCGGCCTCGTCGGCGTCGGCGAAGGCGCGCACCGGCGCCACCGGCCCGAAGACCTCCTCGGCGTAGGCGGGGGTGCGGTCGTCGACGCCCGAGATGACGGTGGGCCGGTAGAAGAGGTTCTCGTGGGTGCCACCGGCGGCGAGTTTCGCGCCCTGGGCGGTGCTCGCCTCCACCAGGCCGTGGATCTTGGCGAGTTGGGCGTCGTCGATGATCGGGCCGAGGTGGACCTGCTCGCGGTGCGGGTCACCGACGGCGAGGGAGTCGGCCTTGGCGGCGAGGCGTTCGACGTACTCCTCGACCAGGGAGCTGTGGACCAGGTGCCGTCCGGTGGTCATGCAGATCTGACCCTGGTGGAAGAAGGATCCCCAGGCGGCGGTGGAGATCACCGCGTCGAGGTCGGCGTCCTCCAGGACGATCAGGGCGGAGTTGCCGCCGAGTTCGAGATGGGCGCGCTTCAGACGGCGGCCCGCGGCCTCGCCGACCGCGCGGCCGGCCGCTGTCGATCCGGTGAAGGAGATCACCGGTGTCCGCGGGTCCTCGACCAGCGCCGCACCGACGCCGGCCGCACCGGGCAGTACCTGCAGCAGCCCCTCCGGCAGGCCGGCCTCGGCGAACACCGCGGCGAGGGAGAGCCCGCCGCAGACGGCGGTGCGCGGGTCGGGCTTCAGGACCACCCCGTTGCCCAGCGCGAGGGCGGGCGCCACCGAGCGGATGGACAGGATCAGCGGCGCGTTGAACGGCGCGATCACCCCGACCACACCGACCGGGACCCGGCGGGTGTACGACAGCCGGGGCGCCTCGCTGGGCAGCACCTGGCCCACCGGACGGGAGGCGAGGGCGGCGGCCTCGTAGCACTCCTGGGCGGCGACATGCAGTTCGAAGTCCGCCTTGCCCGGTATGGAGCCGGACTCGCGGACGATCCACTCGCGCAGTTCGTCGGCGTGCTCCGTGAACAAGTCACCTGCCCGGCGCAGGACTTGGGCCCGCACGAAGTGCGGTGCGCGGGCCCAGTCACGCTGCGCGGCGCCGGCGTCCGCGGCGGCCGGGGAGACGTCCGCGGGGGCGGCCAGGGTGACCGTGCCGAGCGTGTCGCCGGTGGCGGGCTCGGTGACGGCGTACTGCGGGCCGGACAGGGCGCTCGCCTGCCAGGTCTTCGGGTCGAGCAGCGACATGACGGCTCTCCGATCGATCACCGGGGTTGCGCGGCCCACGGCGCCCGTGAGCCGTTTTGTTGAGCGCGCAACATCCTAGTCAGGAGGCCCGGAAAAGCACCGCCCCGACCAGGGTGACCCATCAGCTGGACTCGCGCCGCACCACCGAGGCGCCCAGCACCTCGTGCGTCTCCGGTGCGCCACCCGGGTCGCGCACCACGCGGTCGACCAGTTCGGCGAGCTCACGGCCGGAGGGCAGCTCGATATGGATCGTGGAGAGCCGGGGCCGCAGCAGCCGGCCGAGCATCAGGTCGTCGGCGCCGACCACGGCGGTGTCCTCGGGGACACGCACGCCCTCTTCCTGGAGGGCGCGCATTAACAGCATCGCGTACTCGTCGTTGTACGCGAACACCGAGTCGATCCCCAACTCCCGCCAGCGTCCGGCGAGTTCGGCCGCCGACTCCTCCGTGTAGCCGAGCGGCAGCTCGGTCACCGTGGCGTCGGTGCCGTACAGGGCCCGGCGGACGCCTTCGAGGCGGGGCCGGGAGTAGGTCTCCAGGCCGGTCTCCTCGGGGACGACCACGCCGATACGGCGCCGGCCACGGGCGTACAGGTGGGCACCGGCACAGCGGCCGACGACGTCATGGTCCATCAGCAGGGCGTGCGCGCCGTCGACCCGCTCGGGGCCGAGGGTGACCACGGCGCGGGCACCGGCCCGTTTGAGGACGGCGACGCCCTCGGTGCCGAGTCCGGCGCCCGGGACCAGCACGGCCACCGGTCTCAACTCGGCCCAGGCGCGGGCGGCTTCGTCACCGCGCAGGCCCGCGGTGCCGTACTGGACGACCGTGTAGTCGAGGCGGCTGAGGGCCCACTGGAGGTCGGTGATGAACTGGCCGTAGAGCGGGCCCATCGGTATGGCCGGGGCGGGCATCAGGACCATCCGGCTGTGGCCGGCGCGCAGGCTGCGGGCGGCCGCGTGCGGCACGTACCCCAGTTCCTTCGCGGCCTCGTGGACCCGGCGGCGGGTGGGCTCGCTGATCCGTACGGCACTGGTGTTGTTGAGGACGTAGGAGACGGTCGCGCGGGAGACGCCGGCCAGACGGGCCACATCGGCGCTCGTGGGGACCGAGCGCGGAGTCGGCAACGCTGCCGAGGGCGTATTCGGTATCTGCACCATGACGTACGGCATCTTGGCAGAAGGCCGGGGAGGGGGGACCGGCGGGGCAAGGTGGTTCAGCGTTGGACGAATTGGGCCCACCACGCCACTGATCACGCCACTCATCACGCCGCCCGTCATGCGCCCGCCACGCCATCGCACGAACGAACACGTTCGTTCGTAACGCACCACCTGGACCTGATCGAGAACCTGCTGGGCCTGCTCGACGAGGGCGGGGTACCGCGCGAGTGGGCCGCCTGGGGCGTCGCCGAGGCGGCCGCGGCGGAGTCCGCGGCGGGCAGCGCGCTGCTGTTCGACGCCGACGCGCCGCAGGGCCTGGCCGAGATGTTCAGCGCCGGCCGGCCGGACGTCAGCGAGGCGGATCCGTCCGCGTGATCCGGGCGACCAGGTCGATCCAGCCGGCCTCCAAGCGCTCCATCGGCATCCCGCACTGCCTGGTCAGGTGGTGGACCAGGGCCGGGTCGAGGTACGCCAGCAGCGTATGGGCGAGCAGTTCGCAGTCGGCCTCCGGCTGGATGCGCCGCAGCAGCATCGTGACGTGCGTGCGCAGCGCCTGCATCGGCGGATTGCCGTAGCGCCGGGTGGGCTCGGGCTGGGCGGCCAGCTGGAGGTCGAGCTGCTCGGCCGCGCGGTACAGCACCGCGACACCGAACGCGCGCAGCCGCTCGACCGGCGGGGCGCCGGGGCCCAGCGGCGGCGGTCCGCCCAGGAAGTCCGCCTGGAGCTGGCGCGAGGAGTGGTCGAGCAGCGCCATCAGCAGTCCGGTGCGGTCGCCGAAGCGGCGGAAGACCGTGCCCTTGCCCACCTCGGCCGCCGCGGCCACCGCCTCCATGGTGACGCCGGCCACACCATGCTCGGCGATCAGCCGGGCGGCGGCCTCCAGCAGCCGGGCGCGGTTGCGGGCCGCGTCCGCGCGCAGGCACGGCTCTTCGGGGGCCGGCCCCACGTCGAGCAATTGGGGTGTTTCGAAGGGCTCCTGGGGCTGCGGGAAGGGCGGCAGGACGCTGGACATGAAGACAGCGTAAAGCATCGGGAACAGAACTGGACCGCGGTCCGTTTGGGGTGTTAGAAATTAACCGGACCTTGGTCCGGATTCGTAACAGCAGTGTTTCAGCCCCCTTGGAGTTCCCCCATGTCTGTCCGCATCCTTGCCCTCGTCGGCAGCCTTCGCACCGGTTCGCACAACCGCCAGCTCGCCGAGGCGGCCGTCAAGCTCGCCCCCGAGGGTGCCGAGGTCGAGGTCTTCGAGGGCCTGGCCGACATCCCGTTCTACAACGAGGACATCGACGTCGAGGGCGGCGTCCCGGCCGCCGCCGCGAAGCTGCGCGCGGCCGCCCAGGCCGCCGACGCGTTCCTGCTCTTCTCCCCCGAGTACAACGGCACCATCCCGGCCGTCCTGAAGAACGCCATCGACTGGCTGTCCCGCCCGTACGGCGCCAGCGCCTTCGGCGGCAAGCCGGTCGCCGTCGTCGGCACCGCCTTCGGCCAGTACGGCGGCGTGTGGGCGCAGGACGAGGCCCGCAAGGCCGTGGGCATCGCCGGCGGCAACGTGATCGAGGACATCAAGCTCTCCATCCCCGGCTCGGTGACCCGCTTCGCCGAGACCCACCCGGTCGACGACGCCGAGGTCGCCGCGCAGCTGACCGAGGTCGTCGCGCGTCTGCACGGCAACGTGGGCGTCGCTGCCTGAGGCACTGCCCGACACGGGAGCCGGGGCTCGGTGAGCCCCGGCTCCTGCGCGTCTCAGTCGATCGCGTGTCAGTGGATCGCGTGTCAGTCGATCGCGGCGAGCCGCTCGACGGCCGGGGCCACGAAGCTCTCCATCCACCCCGAGGTCTCCCCCAGGCGCGGGCCCACGATGACGGTGTCGACGCCGAGCTTGGCGTATCCCTCGATGTCCCGGGTGAAGGCGTCCAGGTCTCCGTCGGTGGCCGCGTCCCCGGTGTACGCGATGGTCTTGCGGATGGTGTCGTAGTCGCGCCCCACGGTGTCGCAGTGCCCGCGCAGCACCTCCAGCTTGTGCCGCAGCTCCTCCGCCGAGGCGGGGATCAGATTGCAGGCGTCGGCGTACTGGGCGACCAGCCGCAGGGTCTTCTTCTCGCCCCCGCCGCCGATCATGATCTCCGGGTGCGGCGAGCTGACCGGCGCCGGCACGCAGAGCGTCTCGGCGAGGCGGTAGTGCTTGCCCTCGAAGGGGCCGTTGTTCTGCGGGTCCCACATCTGCAGGCAGATCCGCAGGGTCTCCTCCAGCCGCTCGAAGCGCTCCGCGATCGGCGGGTACGGCACGCCGAGACCGTGGTGCTCACGGTCGTACCAGGCGGCCCCGATGCCCAGCGTGGCCCGGCCGCTCGACACCACGTCCAGGGTGGTGGCGATCTTGGCGAGGAGTCCCGGGTGGCGGTAGGTCACCCCGGTCACCAAAGCGCCCAGCTGGACGGTGGAGGTGCGGCCGGCCAGGTAGCCGAGGGTGGTGTAGGCCTCCAGCATGGGGTCCTCGGCGCCGCCGTTGAACTCCATCTGGAAGTAGTGGTCCATCACCGAGACCCAGCTGACGCCCGCCGCCTCGGCCGCGGCACCGGCGGCGGCGAGTTCGGCGCCCAGCGCGGGGCCGCCGCCAGGATGGTTGAACCGGTTGATGTGCACGCCCACGCGCATGGCCGTTCTCCGTTCCGCCCGGATCGTCTTCTGTCCGTCCGACGCTAGAACTTCGAGCGCTCTCCAAGTCAAGGTCCGGGCGTCGGGGGACGGTCGTGTCCTCGACGCGCCCGGGCTGGTGACGGCGCTGACTCCGGCCACCCGCCGGACGGCGGGGAGCTTCCGCCGTCCGGCGGTCCCGGTGGCCGCAGGGGCGCGCGGATCATGGCCGTACGAGCCGTACAGTTCATCACCGCCGCGAGGAGCCGCCATGACCTCCGCACCGCCCCCGTTCGACCCCGAGCTGGCCGCCGCCCTGGAACTGATCAGGGAGATGATCTCGCCGGGGTTCACGCTGGACGACATCGACACGCTCCGGCAGAGCGAGGGGATACGGCTGCTCGCCGAGCTGGACCTCACCCTGGACGGGGCGTTCGAGGTGGAGGACCGCGCGGTGCCCGGCCCGGCGGGCGCCCCCGGGATCTCCCTGCTGATCTGCCGGCCCACCGCCCCGCCGGCCCCTGGCCCGCTGCCGGTGATCTACCACGTGCACGGCGGCGGCATGGTGATCGGCAACAACCGGGTGGGCGTGGACGTCCCGCTGGCCTGGGCGAGGGAACTGGGCGCGGTGGTGGTGTCGGTGGAATACCGGCTGGCGCCCGAGCACCCGCATCCGGCGCCGGTCGAGGACGTGTACGCCGGACTGCTGTGGACGGCGGAGCACGCGCAGGACATCGGCGGCGATCCCGAACGGATCGTGATCGCGGGAGCCAGCGCGGGCGGCGGCCTCACCGCTGCCCTGGCCCTGCTCCTGAGGGACCGTCAGGGCCCTTCGGTGATCGGCCAGATGCTGATGTGCCCGATGCTGGACGACCGCAACGACACCCCGTCCAGCCACCAGATGAAGGGCCTCGGCGTCTGGGACCGCACGGCCAACGAGACCGGCTGGACCGCCCTCCTCGGCGAGACCCGCGGCGGCCCCGACGTCTCCCCCTACGCGGCCCCCGCCCGCGCCACCGACCTCACGAACCTCCCCCCGGCCTTCCTCGACGTCGGCTCCGCCGAGACCTTCCGCGACGAGACCGTCGCCTACGCCTCCCGCATCTGGCAGTCGGGCGGCTTCGCCGAACTCCACGTCTGGCCCGGCGGCTTCCACGGCTTCGACGGCCTCGCCCCACAGGCCGCCCTGTCCCGGTCGGCGAGAACAGCCCATCTGGACTGGCTGCGCCGGCTGCTGGCGCGCTGAGGATCGCGGGGCCCGGCGGTCAGCGCAGCCCCAGTGTCCGGCGGTACGGCGGCCTCGGGCCTGCCTGGGCTGTGATGGTGGCGCAGGTGGGGAGGGATGCGCAGGGGTGGGGCGGGGTGAGGAGGGTGTTGTGGGTGAAGTGGAGGTGTCGGGGGTCGCCGCAGTCGGGGGCGGGGGGCCAGGCGCCGGGGTAGGGACGGCGGGGGAGCCAGGTGGGGACCTTGTTGTCCCAGTAGTTGCCGAGGTACCGGATGTTCTGGACCGGGCGGTCGCCCCAGTTCTCGCTGCAGCCGCCGATCGAGGCGACGTAGTCGTGGACGACGTTGTCGCGGACGGTGATGCGGTTGCTGGAGTCGTCGGTGTAGATGCCGACGTTCCAGATGCCGCGGGCGCTGTCGGTGACGGCGTTGCGGGCCACCAGGGCGCCGGCCGCGTAGGAGGGGCCCTGTTCGCCGCGCAGGTAGATGCCGCCGCCGTCGGCCAGCAGGCGGTTGGTGGCGAAGACCCGGTTGCCGAGGATGCGGTTGCGGCGGGTCAGGCCGCGCAGGTCCTCGCTGGGGCCGGAGAGGATGCCGGTGTAGGGGACGTGGTCGACCTGGTTGTGGGCGATGAGGGTGTCCTCGGTGGCGCTGTTCCAGATACCGGAGGCCGACCGGTACTCGACGCCGATGTGGTGGATCCAGTTGTCCGTGACGCGGTTGCCCGTGTTCGTGCCCCGGGTGGCCGGGGGCAGGACGCCCAGGGCGACAGCGCCGTCGGAGATGTCCGTGAAGACGTTGCCGGAAACCGTGTTGTGCGAGCTGTCGGCGGCGAAGTCGACGCCCTGGCCGCCCAGATGCGTGAAGCGGTTGCCGCTGAGGGTGATGTGCTCGGCGTGCCGGAAGGTGACGTTGCCGGGCACGGTGAGCGCCGTGATGTCACCGCCCTTGCCGGGGCGCATGTACATGCTCCAGGCAGCGGCGAAACCGGCCCGCTCGTTCGGCGCCAGCCAGGTGGCGTGGGCGAAGGTCAGGCCGCGGAGAGTGAGGTCGTGCACGGGGCGGGCGGCGGAGTCGCCGGTCCCGCTGAGCAGGGTCTGGAGGGTGGGGGCCGTCACCTCGGTCCGGGTCATGTCCTCGCCCGCGCGGGGGCGGTAGAGAAGGGTGTGGTGAGCGGAGCGGGAGCGGTCCAGGTACCAGCTTCCGGCCCTGCCCAGGAAGTCCGGGGCGTTCTCCACGTCGTGGGTCCGGGTCAGGGCGTCCGCTCCGTACAGGGCCCGGGCCATCCGCCAGCAGGGCTGGTCCATGGTGATCGCGGTCCGGCCGGCGGCTGTCCTGGAGATCGCGGCCACACCGCAGCGGCCCTCCACGTAGTCGTAGCGGTAGACGACTTCGAGGTCGGCCGGGTGGCGCCAGGCGAGCGGGATCCTGCTGGTCGTGGTGTAACCGGTGGCCGTCGGTTTCGGTTTTCCGGGCAGGGGCGCGCCCCGGGCCGCGCGCGGGGCCCGGCGGCCGTCGACGTAGAGCTGACGGGTCTCCAGGGTCCCGACGTCGGCGCGCCAGACGCCGGGCCGCCCGGGGTCCGGACGCCAGCCGGTGACCGGACGGCCGCCGCTGAGGGTGACCGGCTCCTGGTGCGCGGTGCCATAGCCGTACGCCTGGTAGACCACCCGGTGGCCGTGCCGGCCCGAGTCGGCCGGGGTCAGGCGGAGGGGCGCGGTCAGGCGGTAGGTGCCGCCGCGCAGGTCGACCGTGATGTCCGAGGTCATGCGCGGGGCCAGGGCCCGTACGGCCCGCTGGGCGCGGGCCGGGGTGGCGAAGGGGTGGTCGAGGGTGCCGGGCCCGTGGTCGTCGCCCCAAGGGGCCACGTACAGCCGGGTGGTGGGTGGGAGGTGCGGGGCCGGTGCGCCGGCCGTCGATGTCAGTACGGCCGCCATGGCCAGGGCGGCGACCGCACTCCCCCGTGCTGTCCTCACGTGATGCCTCCCGCTCGTCGGATGGGTCTCCATCGTGGAGCGGGCGCGGTTGCCGGGGCGTCGGCCGATCGTCCATGCGTGGGTCACTTTGGTCGTCGCTCGGGCGACCGGAGGAGGAGCGGCGGTACGACTGCCGGTGCCGGCCGGCGTGTCCCGGCGCGGGCCTCGCTCCGGGCCGGCGCGCTCTCAACTCCCGTTCGCCGACGCCTTCTTGATCGCCTCCCTGATCCTGGAGTAGGTGCCGCACCGGCAGACGTTCTCGATGCGGTCGATGTCGGCGTCCGTCGGGTGCGGGGTGCGTTTCAGGAGGGCGGCGGCCGCCATGATCTGGCCGGGCTGGCAGAAGCCGCACTGGGCCACGTCGCAGTCCAGCCAGGCCTGTTGGACGGGGTGCAGGGTGTCACCGTCGGCGAGGCCCTCGATGGTGGTGACCGCACGGTCCGCGCAGTCGGCGACCGGGACCGTGCACGGCTGGATCTCCTCGCCGTCGAGGTGACTGGTGCAGGCACGGCAGACGCCCACCCCGCAACCGTACTTGGGGCCGGTGACGCCCAGCACGTCGCGCAGCACCCAGAGCAGGGGCATGTCGGCGGGTGCCTCGACGGTGACCGGTTCGCCGTTGAGGACGAAGGAGTACGAACGCATCGGTGCCTTCTGGGAGTCGGGAGACGGTGGGTCAGAAGTCGAGGGGGAAGGTACGGGGTTTCGTGCCGGTCGCGCGGGCGTAGGCGTTGGCGACCGCGCCCGCCGCCGCGGGGACGCCGAGTTCACCGGCGCCGCCCGGTGCCCCGCCCGAGGGGAGGATGTGCGCCTCGAACACGAGGGGGGCGTGCCGCTGGCGAGCGTAGTGGAAGTCGGCGAAGCTGCCCTCGCGCACCGCGCCCCGGTCGATGTGCAGCCCGGCCCGCAGCACCGTGGAGATGCCGTCGACGGCGGTGCCCATCAGCTGTGCCTCCAGGCCGCGCGGGTTGACGGCCGTACCGACGTCGGCGGCCATCACCACCTTGGTGACCCGGGGGTTCTTCGGGTCGGTGGCGTCGATCTCGGCCAGGCAGGCGACGGCGGACCCGTACTCCTCGTGGACGGCCACGCCCTGGGCGGTGCCCGCGGGCATCGCGCGGCCCCAGTGGCCGGCGGCGGCCGCCTTGGCGAGTACGGCCTTCACCGCCTTGCTCCGCAGGGTGCTGCGGCGGAAGGCGACCGGGTCCCGGCCCAGCGCGCGGGAGATGTCGTCGACGACGATCTCCTCGGCCGTACGCATCGTCCCGGAGTCCACCGAGCGCCAGGCGCCCAGCGGCATCGGCAGCTCGATGCCGCCCGAATCGCCGCCCACGCGGCCGAAGTTGTACAGACCGCTGTCGCTGGGCAGCGGTCGTACCCCGGCCGACTGCACGGTCGGGCCGCTCTCGTCGGAGGACTCCCCCACCGAGGCCGTCAGGTGCTGGAAGGCCACCACCCGGCCGCCGGCGACACTGGCCCGGATCCGGTGGTGGCTCGCGGGGCGCATCCTGCCGTGCCGGATGTCGTCGTTGCGGCTCCACATCAGCTTCACGGGCCGGCGGGCCGCCTTGGAGACGAGCGCCGCCTCGATGGCCGCGTCGAAGTTGAGCCGGCGTCCGAACGAGCCCCCGCCGCGCACCACATGGACCCGTACCGCCGAGGTCGCCAGTCCCAGCAGGTCGGCGATCGTCTCGCGGGCGTCCATCGGCGTCTGCGAGGAGAACCACAGCTCGGCCCGGTCGGAGCGGACGTCGGCGACCGCGGTGAGCACCTCCATCGGGGCATGGCTGACGAAGGCGAACGCGAACTCGCCCTCGATCTGCGTCGATCCGCGCGGCGGGGTGCCAAGGCGGGGCACCGCGGCCCGCAGCCGGGCGCGGATCTCCTTGTCCGACAGCGGCGCGAGCGGACCGGCGGCCCAGGTGATCCGCAGCGCGTCCCGGGCCTGGAAGGCATGGTGGAAGGTGTCCGCCACCACGGCGACACCACCGGGGATCCGCACGACCGCCCGGACGCCGGGCAGGGCGCGGGCCGCCGTGTCGTCGAGGGAGACCAGCTTGCCGCGCAGGGTCGGCGGCCGGGCCACCACGGTCGGTCTCGCCCCGGCCACCGCCAGGTCCCCCGCGTACTTCGCGGCGCCGGTGACGATGTCCCGGGCGTCGATCCTGGTCGTCGGCTTCCCGATCACCCGGTGCCGGGACGCCGGCTTGGGCTTGCTCGACACCTCCGGGACGTGGATCCGGGCGGCGCTCGCGGTGAGGGAGCCGAAGGTGGCCGTCCGGCCGTCGGGCGCGAGGACCTGGGTGTTCCAGGTGCGCAGGATGTGCGCGGGAAGCCGCCAGCGCCGGGCGGCCGCCGTCACCAGCCGGGCGCGCGCGGTGGCGGCCAGCCGCCGGGCCGGGTCGTACAGCGAGCTGACCGAACTGGAGCCGCCGGTGTACTGGTTGCCCTTGGCCCGCGCGTCCGCGAGCGGGATCCGCACGTCGGCGAGGCGGGCGTCCAGCTCCTCCGCGATCATCATCGCGACGGCGGTGGTGATGCCCTGGCCGACCTCGACCCGGGGCAGCCGTACGACGACCTGGTTGGCGGCGGTGACCTCCAGGACGAGCATCTCCTCGTCGGTGCCGGTCACCACGACGTCGGAGGCCGGGGTGGCGCCGTCGGCCCGTGGGGTGTCGCAGCCGAGCGGGGCGGCGAGCGTGAGGGTGGCCGCGGCCACCGTGTAGACCATGAGTCCCCGGCGGGACGGTCCGGCGGCGGCCCGCACGGGCTCGTTGCGGTCCAAGCGGGGGCTCCTGTCGGTCGGTGCCGGTGTCGACGCTGTGTCTCGACAGCGCTGTGTCTCGACAGCTAGGAGGGGTGGGCGTCCGTAACGGTTGCCTGTCGCGCCCGGCTCTCCTCGCCGTACCACCGGATGGCGCATCATGGCGGTATGAAGGAGCTGGCGGGGCGGCCGGCCGGTGCGCACCCCCGCAGGGCTGGTTCCGGCTGCAACTCGCCCTCACTATGCGCCAACTGACGCGGAATCAGTAGACGTCGGAATCAGTAGACGTCCCGGACGTAACGCCGGTCCGAGGCGAGCTGTTTGACGTACGCGGTCGCCTCGTCCTCGGTCAGTCCGCCGTGCACGGTGGCGATGTCCTTCAGGGCGCGGTCGACGTCCTTGGCCATCCGGGAGGCGTCGCCGCAGACGTAGAAGTGGGCGCCGTCCTGGAGCCAGGACCACAGCAGCGGGCCGTGTTCGCGCATCCGGTCCTGGACGTAGACCTTGGCCCGCTGGTCGCGGGAGAAGGCGGTGTCGAGGCGGCTCAGGGTGCCCTCGGCGAGCAGGGCGGTGAGCTCCTGCTCGTAGTAGAAGTCGGTCGCCCGGTGCTGTTCGCCGAAGAACAGCCAGTTGGGCGCGCGATGGCCGCGGGCGCGGCGCTCCTGGAGGAAGCCGACGAACGGCGCCACCCCGGTGCCGGGGCCGACCATCACCATGGGCGTCGCCGGGTCGGCGGGCGGCCGGAAGTGCGGGGAGCGCCGGACGTGCACAGGAACCCGGGTGCCGGGCTCGGCGTCGGCGAGGAACGGGGAGCAGACGCCCTGCCGGGGCCTGCCGTGCGGGTTCTCGTAACGGACGACGGAGACGGTGGTCGAGACCAGGTGGGGGTCGGTGAGCGGACTGGACGAGATGGAGTACAGGCGCGGTTGCAGCCTGCCGAGGACCCCCGTCCACTCCCCGGCGTCGGCACGGATCCCGAACTCGGCGGCGACGTCGACGGCTTGCCGACCCCAGGACCACCTGGCCAGCTCGTCCTTGTTGTCCGGTCGCAGCAGTTTGCGCAGCTCGCGGGCGTCACGGGTGCGTTCGGTGGCGAAGCGGAGCAGGTCCGGGGTGATCCGGGTGATGTCGAGGTGCCGTGACAGGGCCTCGGAGAGCGTGACTTCACCGACTCCGTCGACACTCACGCCGCTCTCGCCGTCGAGGCCGGTGACGGTCAGCCACTCCGCCACCAGGTCGGGAGAGTTGAGGGGACGGACCGCGAGCGCGTCGCCCGCCTCGTAGACCAGCGGGTTCGCGCTGTCGCGGGTGTCGAAGGTGAACCGGCGCACCTCCTTGCCGGCGCCGGGCAGGCTGAGCAGCCGGTTGCCGACGAGCCGGGCGGTGCCGGGAGCGGGACGCTCGGACCGGGCGGGCCGCTCGGACCGGGCGGACGCAAAGCCGGGGGCGCCCGCGGCAGCCCCGTCCGCGAGGGCGGCCAGCACCTGGTCCAGCCAGGACGCCGCCTGTGTCTCGTAGTCGGGTTCACAGTCGGTGCGCGGGGCGAGCCGGACCGCGCCGAGTTCGTCCATACGACGGTCCAGGCGCCGACCGTGTCCGCAGAAGTCGTCGTAGGAGGAGTCGCCGAAGGCCAGGACGGCGTACCGGCGCCCGGCCAGGCGACCGGCGTCGAGGGCGGCGAGGCCGTCCCAGAAGCCGGCGCCGTTGTCGGGGGCGTCGCCGTCGCCGAAGGTGCTGGTGATCAGCAGCAGGTCGGCGCCCGTGGGCAGGGCGGCCGGATCGGCCTCGTCCATGGCGACCAGGGAGGCCGGGTGGCCGCCCGCGGTGAGGCGCTCGGCGGTGGTGGCGGCGAAGTCCTCGGCGGTGCCGGTCTGCGAGGCCCAGAGGATCACCACCTGGCGGGCGGCCGGCCCCGCCGCCGGGGCCGCCGGCGCCGGCGCCGGTGCCGGTGCCGGTGCACGGGAGTACAGGCCGGCGAGGGTGCCGTTGACCCACCGGGCGTGTTCGGGGCTGAACGGCGCGTCCGGGGGCAGGACGGGGACACCGGGTGCACCGGCCGGGACGCCGGCGAGGAAACCGACCAGGTACTGCCGTTCGGGTTCGGTGAGGACCGGCGGCGGGACGGGGTCGAGTCCGAAGACGGCGGCGGCAGCGGCGGGGGCGGCTGTGGGCAGCGCGGCCCGAGTCTCCTCGACACCCGGCCGCCGCACGCTCACCGGTGTGGACACCTTCGTCAGCGACACCGCGCACACCTTCAGCTCGGGCTGGAAGGACAGCGGATCGACCGCGTCGCTGGTCACCGCGTTGACGCTGAGGTACTCGCCGAACAGGTCGTTCCAGTGGAAGGGCGCGAAGCAGGCCCCGGGCAGCACCCGGTCGGTGACGACGGCCGGCAGCACGGCCCGGCCGCGCCGGGAGGCGACCTCGACGGAGTCGCCGTCGGCGAGGCCGAGCGCGGCCGCGTCCTCGGGGTGGACCTCGACGAACGGGCCGGGGTCGAGCTTGTTGAGCTTGGCGACCTTGGCGGTCTTGGTGAGGGTGTGCCACTGGTGCTGGAGGCGCCCGGTGTTCAGGACGAACGGGTAGTCGTCGTCGGGCATCTCGGCGGGGTCCAGATGCGGGCGGGGGTGGAAGACCGCGCGGCCGGAGGCGGTGGCGAAGGTGAGGGTGCCGTCGGGGTCGACGTACCGGACCGGGTTGCGGTCGGGGCCGTCGGCGGTGGCCGCGGGCCACTGCACCGGGGTCCCGCGCAGCCGGTCGTAGCTGACTCCGCGCAGGTCGTAGCCGGTTCCCGGGTTGTGGAAGCGTTTGATCTCCTCGAAGATCTGCTCGGCGCTGTCGTAGGAGAAGCCGTCCTCGAAGCCCATCGCGCGGGCCACCCCGGCGATCAGCCGCCAGTCGGCGGTGGCCTCGCCGGGCGGGTCGGCGGCGGGACGGGCGAGGGTGAGGGTGCGCTCGCTGTTGACGAGGACGCCCTCGGACTCGGTCCACAGGGCGGCGGGCAGCACGATGTCGGCGTAGGCGTTGGTCTCGGTGTCGGTGAAGACGTCCTGGGTGACGACGAACTCGGCGGCCTCCAGGCCCTCGATGACGGTCCGCCGGTTGCCGACGGAGGCGACCGGGTTGGTGCAGATGATCCAGCAGGCCTTGATCTCGCCGTCGGCCATCTTCCGGAACATCTCGACGGTGCCCTTGCCGACACCGTCGGCGCGGACGGTGCCGGGCTCCAGTCCCCACACGTCCTCGACGAAGGCCCGGTCGGCGTCGACCAGGACCGACCGCTGGCCGGGCAGCCCCGGTCCCATGTACCCCATCTCCCGCCCGCCCATGGCGTTGGGCTGGCCGGTGAGGGAGAAGGGGCCGCTGCCGGGGCGGCAGATCCTGCCGGTCGCGAGGTGCAGGTTGACCAGCGCGTTGGTGTTCCAGGTGCCGTGCGTGGACTGGTTGAGACCCATGGTCCAGCAGCTGGTCCACTCCCCCGCCTCGCCGATCAGCCGGGCGGCCGCGCGCAGGTCGGCCTCGGGGATGCCGGTGATGTCGGCGACGGCGGCGGGCGGGTATTCGGCGAGGAACTCCGGCATCGCCTCCCAGCCCTCGGTGTAAGCGTCGATGAACTCGGGATCGGTGTGCCCGTTCTCGTACAGGAGGTGGAGCAGGCCGTTGAGCAGGGCGAGGTCGGTGCCCGGTTTCACCTGGAGGAAGAGGTCGGCCTTCGCGGCGGTGGCGGTGCGGCGCGGGTCGACGACGATCAGCTTCGCGCCCGCCTTCACCCGGTCCATCAGACGCAGGAAGAGGATGGGGTGGCAGTCGGCCATGTTGGCGCCGATGACCAGGAAGACGTCGGCCTTGTCGAGGTCCTGGTACGAGCCGGGCGGGCCGTCGGCGCCGAGGGACAGTTTGTAGCCGGTGCCGGCACTGGCCATGCACAGCCGCGAGTTGGACTCGATGTTGTTGGTGCGCACAAAGCCCTTGGTGAGCTTGTTCGCCAGGTACTGGGCCTCCAGGCTCAGCTGGCCGGAGACATAGAGGGCGACCGCGTCCGGTCCGTGCTCGTCGACGATCGCGCGCAGCCGTCGCGCGGTTTCGGCGACCGCCGTGTCCACGGCGGTGGGGACGGCCTCCTCGCCCCGCTCGGGCCGCAACAGGGCGGTGGTCAGCCGGCCGGGCGCGGCGAGCAGGTCGGCGGTGGTGGCGCCCTTGGTGCACAGCCGGCCGAAGTTCGCCGGGTGCCGCTTGTCGCCGGAGGCCTTCAGGACGGTACGGCGGCCGTCCGGGCCGCTGCCGATGTCCAGGACCATGCCGCAGCCGACCCCGCAGTACGAGCAGACCGTACGCACCTGGGCGGTGTCGGTGCTGCGTGAGTCCGGCGCGGCCACGGGCACCCCCTGTTCCTGCTGGTCAGCCTCTGTCGTCCGGCCTCGACGGTAGGCACAGCTGATTACACCGGCGTCACCGCTCCTGATCAACGGGGGTTAAGGCCACCGCACAGACCGGCGCCCGGCGATGTGAGCGGGCGGGTACGGGCTGCCCCGGGATGCGCGGTACCGGGACCTGGTGGAGGATGAGGGCGGCCGTGGGCGGGGGCAGGCGAGGAGGACCGGGTGGACAGGGACACCTCCTCGCGACGACCGGCCTCCGCGGGCGCACCGCCCGTCGACATCGGCTACATCGATCTGCTGCGCGGCATCGTCGAGGACGCGGCCGTCGGTTTCGCGGTCCTCGACACCGATCTGCGCTATCTGTACGTCAACCCGCACATGGCCCGGATGACCGGTCTGCCCGCCGCCGCCTACCTCGGGCACACCCTGCACGAGGTGCTGCCGCACATCCAGCGGTCGGAGCAGCTGCTGCGGGACATCCTGCACGACGGACGGCCGCGCGAGACCATCGTCACCGGGCGGACCTGGGTGGACTCGCCGTACCAGGTCCGGGAGTGGCGGTGCGTGTACCACCGGCTGGTGGACAGCACCGGCAAGGTGGTGGGCGTCGCCGGGGTGGGCCTGGAGATCAGTGAGCCGCAGCAGTACGTGTACGAGCTGGAGCGTGCCCATCGGCGGCTCGCGCTGCTCGACGCGGCCGCGTCCCGGATCGGCACCGGCACCGATGTCGCCGGGACCTGCCGGGAGCTGGCGGAGTTCGTCGTACCGGAGCTGGCGGACGCGGCCGGCGTGGAGCTCAATCCGCCGGACACGGCGTCGGGGCGGCGGGCGCCCACCCGGCTCGCCGCGTACGCGACTCGACCGGGTCTGGTCGCCGGTCTCGCGGCGCTGGACGCGCGCGGCGAACTGGTCGGCTGGCCGCGTGGCGCCGGGACCCGGCGGAACCTGGCGGCGGGCCGGGTCCTGCGGCGCAACGCGATCACCTCGGCACAGTGGCGGGCGCTGATCCCGAGCTGGCCACCGGCCCGGGCTTGTCTGACCGCCGGTGTCCACTCCGTACTGCTCGCGCCGCTGGTCTCGGACGGCCGGTACCTCGGCAGTCTGCAGCTGGCCCGGGCCGGGGACTCCGGGCCGTTCTCGAACGAGGACGCCACGGTGGCCCGCGAACTCGCCGCCCGCGCCGCGCGCGCCCTGGACCGGGCCGTCCGCTTCGAGCGTGAGCACACCATGGCGCTGGAGTTGCAGCGGGCCCTGCTGGCCGAGCCGGGCCAGTTGCAACAGCACGCCGGTGTGGAGACCACCGGGCGCTACCGGCCGGCCGACGACGGCTCGCTGATCGGCGGCGACTGGTACGACGTCCTGGCCCTGCCCGACGGCCGTACGATGCTGGTCATCGGGGATGTGATGGGCCATGGCGTGGACGCCGCGGTGGCCATGAGCCACTACCGTTCGACGCTCCGTGCCCTGGCCCGCGCGGGGCTCTCGCCACGCCGGATCCTGGAACACGCGGACCGGATGGTCTCGGACTCCGGTTTCGAGCGGGTGGCCACCTGCTTCCTCGCGCTCGGTGACGCGGACGTCGCCACCCTCACCTATGCGAGCGCCGGGCATCTGCCGCCGGTCTGGCTGGCCCCCGAGGGCGGGATCGAGCTGGTGCCGGTGCCGGTCGGCCCGCCGCTGGGCAGTGGGCTCGGCCGGTACGAGCAGCGCGTCACCCCGGAACGCGGGGGTGTGCTGCTCCTGTACACCGACGGACTGGTGGAACGGCGCGGTGAGGACATCGACCGGGGCCTGGCCCGTCTGACCGGGCTGTCCCTGTCCCCCAGCGACCCGCTGGACAAGATCGTCGACACCGTCCTCGACCGCCTCGCCATCGGCTCCGAGGACGACATCGCGCTGCTCGCGGCCCGTGCCGTACGGCCGTGATCCGGCCGGTCAGTCGTAGGTGATCACCATGCGGAAGCGCGCGGCCCCGTCCATCATCTTCTGGTAGGCCGCGCCCGCCTCCTCCAGCGGGACGGTCTCGATCGTCGGGCGGATCCCGTGCAGGGCGCTGAACTCCATGGTGTCCTGCACGTCCTGGGCGGTGCCGGACGGATGGCCGCGGATCTCCCGGGCGTTGGTGAGCAACTGGAACGGGCTGATCCCGAGGGGCTCGAGGTCGATGCCGATCACCACCAGCTCACCCCGGGGGCCCAGACCGTCCACGGCCGCGGAGATCGCCTGGGAGTTGCCCGCGGTGGCGAGCACGACCTTGGCGCCGCCGAGCGACTGGAGGGCCTCCGCGACGGGTGTCGAGGCCGTGGAGTCGACGTAGTGGTGGGCGCCGAGCTGTTTGGCGAAGTCGGCCTTCTCCGCGCCGCGGGCGATGGCCACCGTCTCGAAGCCCATGGCCACCGCGTACTTCACCCCGAGGTGGCCGAGCCCGCCGAGGCCGACGACGGCGACCAGGTCACCGGGTTCGGCCGGGCTGCGCCTGAGCCCGTTGAAGGTGGTCACGCCCGCGCAGCCCAGGGGCGCGGCGTCGGCCGCGGTCAGCCCCTCGGGGATCCGGGCCAGGGCGTCCACCGGGGCGATCACCTGCGCGCCGAAGCCGCCGTCGTAAGCCCAGCCGGGCGTCTTCAAGTTCTCGCAGACGATGAAGTCGCCCTGCCGGCAAGGCTCGCAGTGGCCGCAGCTGCCGCCGAACCAGCCGACCCCGACCCGGTCGCCGATCGCCCAGCCCCAGTCCTCGATGCCCTCCCCGATCTCCTCGATCCGCCCGGCGATCTCGTGTCCGGGCACCACGGGGAACGTGATGCCCGGCAGCCCGGCGGTCACGAAGAAGCTGTCGCTGTGGCAGATCCCGCAGGCCTCCACGGCGATCCGCACATGCCGGGGACCCGGCCGGGGCACCTCCCGCTCGACGACCTCGAAGGGCGCGCCCATGGCGGGCACCTGCGCGACTCGGTAGGTACTCATACGTCTCTCCCGGAACGGGTACGACGGGAACGGTCGAAACCCCCTCCCCCAGCAGACCAGCTCCGGGCCGATCGCGCGCGTCGAGCCCGGCGGGCGCCTGCTGGGCGACGACGAAGGTGGCTTGAGCCCCGCTCAGCGCCTCGCCCGGGCGGTGTCCGCGTGTGCGGTCCGCAGGGCGGACAGGAAGGTGTCGGCCGACTGCGCCCCGGAGAGGCCGTAGGCACGGTCGAGCACGAAGAACGGCACGCCCGTGGCGCCGTGACGGCGTGCCTCGCGGGCGTCGGCCGCGACGGCGTCGGCGTACGCGTCGCCGTCGAGCATCCGCCGTACCTCGTCCTCGGGTACGCCGACCTCGGTGCCGAGCCGCATCAGGGTGCCGGGGTCGTCGACGACCTCGCCCTCGCCGAGGTGGGCGCGGAGCAGCCGCTCGTGCATCTCGGCACCCCGGCCGTGGGCGGCTGCCAGGTGAGTCAGGCGGTGGGCGTCGACGGTGTTGACGGAGACGGCGCGTTCGAGGTCGTACCGCAGGCCTTCGGCGGCGGCGAGCTCGGTGACCTGGCGGATCATCGCCCGCAGCCGGGCGGGCGGCGCCCCGGTCTTGTGGGCGAGCGCCTCCAGGACGGGTCGGCGATCGCCTCTTGGATGGGCGGGGTCGAGCTGGAAGCTGTGCCAGTGCACCTCGACCTCGTCGGCGTGCTCGAACCTGCCGAGCGCCGCCTCCAGACGGCGCTTGCCGATGTGGCACCAGGGGCAGACGACGTCGGACCAGACGTCGATACGGAGCGTGCTCGCGCTCATCGGGCGCACGCCCCGTCCGCGCAGACGGCCGCGTCGCCGGCGCCCAGGTCCATGAGGGGCCGGGCCTTGCCGGACGCCCGGGCGGCGGCTGCCTTGCCCTTGGCGGCGGCCTCCTCGTGCGCCCTGGCCATGGAGGCGTCGGCGAGCGGGATCAGCTCGGCCATCGCCGGGGTGGAGTGCGCCAGGGTCAGCTCGGGGACGATGAAGTCGACGTCCATGCCCAGCCCGTCGCCGAGGAGCGACCGCAGGTAGTTCAGTACGTACTCGAAGTCCTCGCGCGGGGTGCCGGGCGCGTAGGAGCCGCCGCGGCTGGCCACCACGTACACCGGCAGGTCCCGGACCGTGGACTCCTCGGCGGCCAGGTTGCGGCCGGGCACGGCCACCTGGTCGAGCCAGGCCTTCAGGGTGGAGGGGATCGAGAAGTTGATCATCGGGGCGCCGATGAGCACGGTGTCGGCGCTCTCCAGCTCCTCGATCAGCGCCCGGCGCGGGGCGAAGGCGGCCGCCTGCTCCGGGGTGTGTACGGCGGGGTCCGCCAGGCCGGCCGCCGTCGCGGGGGCGTCGAGGTGCGGCACCGGGTCGGCGTCGAGGTCCCGGTAGACGACGGTGCCGTCGGGGTGCTGGTCCTCCCAGGCCTGGCGGAAGGCGGCCGTGACCGTACGGGAGACCGAGGCCGATCCGACCGGCCAGAGGGAGGAGTCGAGGTGCAGCAGTGTTGCCATGGGATGCCTCCGGGCGAGTGGGGGGGAGCGGGCTACGAGCGGTCGTCGCGCGGGGTGAGTTCCGCGGGGTGGGCCTGTTCGACGCGGTCGCGGCGGGTGTACATGTCCCAGTAGTGCTCGGCGAGTTCGTCCGGGTGGACGGCGGTGACCTCCAGGCCGCCGAAGTCCGCGTCGGCCGCCGCGGCCGACTCGGCGGCGGTCTCGGCCTGCTCGCTGCCGGTGATCATGGCGGCGACGGTGAGGGTGCCGGCGTAGACGCCGGTGCCGGCGAGTTCGCCGTGCAGGGAGTACAGGTAGTTGCGGGCTGCGGCCATCACCGGGCCGAAGCCGCTGAGGTGGGGCATCGGCCGTACCGCCGAGTAGCCGGTGGTCATCAGGAGGGCGCCGTCGCCGCGTTCGGTCATCTCCGGCAGCACCGCGCGGAACACCTCGACCGGGGTGAGCAGGAGCAGCCGGGACAGCCCTTCCAGGGTGGTCGCGTCCAGCCGGGCCGCGGGCGTGAAGCTCTGGTCGCCGCCGATCGGGCCGTACTCGACGACGTCGATCCGGCCGAAGCGGTCCCGGACGGCGGCCACCAGGGCGGGCACCTGGGCGGGATCGGACAGGTCGGCGGGGAAGGCGGCGGCCTCCACGCCCTCCTCGGCGAGCCGGGCGACCAGGTCGTCCAGCCGGTCCCTGCGGCGGGCGACCAGAGCGACCCGGAAGCCCTCCTTGCCGAAGCGGCGGGCGACGGACACGCCCAGACCGGTGCCGGCGCCGAGGACGGCGATCACTTTGGACATGGGCGTCTCCTTGGGACGGAGGTATCTTGACCTAGGGGTCAAGTTCTCCGCCGACGGTAACACATAACTTGACCCATGGGTCAAGTTATGCCGGTCGAAGGATGGGACCATGGACGCCCGAACACACGAGGAGGCACACCGGATGCGGGCCGACGCGCAACGCAACGCGGAGAAGCTGCGGACGGCGGCGGCCGAGCTCTTCCAGGAACGCGGCCTCCAGGCACCCCTGAAGGAGATCGCCCGCCGGGCGGGCGTGAGTCACGGCACGCTCTACAACCTGTTCGGCACCCGCGAGGCGCTCATCGACGAGGTGGTCACCGAACTGGTCGCCGGCCGGCTGACCGAGACGGCCCGGCAGGCGCTGGCCCACGACGACGCCTGGGACGGTTTCGCGTACTACGTCGAGACGATCTGCGAACTGCAGGTCACCGACCCCGCGATCGGCGACGTGGTCACCGGCCGCTATCCGGACGCCGCCCGTCTGATGGCCGTGTGCGAGCGCACCTACGCCGCCGCCGCGCAGATCATCGACCGCGCCCAGCGGGCCGGCACCCTACGGCCGGACTTCGCCCACGAGGACCTGCTGTTCGTCTTCGGCACCAACGCCCTGCTGGCCCGCGCCGTCAAGGACACCGCGCCCGACGCCTGGCGCCGGGGTGTCGCGTTCACGCTCGACGGCCTGCGCACGACGGCCGCCCATCCGCTGCCGGCGCCGCCGCTGTCCCTGGAGCAGGCGTACCGGTTGATGGAGAACCTCACCGGTACGCCCTGACCGCTCACGGCGGAGTGCCGCGGCCCCTCGTCACGAAGTGATGCCGTTGTACTGGTCCCAGGTGTAGGCGAGGTCGGGCGAGGAGGGCTTGCCGGACCAGTCGAAGTAGTCCCAGACGAGTTCGGCGGGGTTGGTGGCGAGGTAGCCCCGGCCGGGCAGGTCGTCGCCGTCGTCCCAGGCCCAGGGCGGGTTGGCCGCGTCGGTGTCGCAGGCGCCGTTGGCCGGGCCGAGGACCCCGCCGGCGCCGCACTTGGCACCGTAGGGGTTGGAGCTGTCGTCCCCGGCGAAGTTGTTGGTGGTCGCGAACAGCGAGGTCAGCGTGCGGTTCGCCCACATGCCGTTCGAGGCGAAGACGTCGGTCAGCGTGTACTGCACGTCACGGTCGTTGGATCCGGACGGTACCTCGGCGGTGGAGCCGGGGTAGTAGACGATGCCGTCTCCGCTCGCGTACTGGTCGCGCTCCTTGGACAGGTAGCCCTCGGCCCACGCGGCATGGGTGTTGGGCTGCTGGGTGGTGAACGGACGTCCGTGGCCGTCGTCGTGCGGGTCGCCCTGGAGCTTCAGGGTGCCGTCGACGCTCTCCTGCCCGCCGGTGAAGTCGCTGCCCGCGGGCACCCAGGAGTAGAAGTTGCTGTGCGCGACGGTGATGGCGGCCTTCAACTGGCCATGCGCGGAGCCGTCGTTGGCCACGACGACGAGAACGCCCTCGGCGTCGTTCTCGTGCTCGGTCAGGTCCTCCTGGTAGTTGTCGAGGACGCCGTCCGACCAGTCGCGCGGATGGAAGTACGTGTAGAGCAGGTACGAGAAGGACGGGGTCTGGACGACCGAGTAGTAGACATGCGCCGCGAGCGCGAACTGGCCGGTGTTCTCCCAGTTGTCGCGGCCGTTGAGGTCCCCGTCGTAGTCGTAGGACGTGATGTAGTCGGACTTGCCGCCGAGCGCGGTCTCGCCGGTGGAGTCGACGTCCTGGAAGTTGACGGGGGCCCACCACTGGGCGAGGGCGGCACGGTCGGCGGCCGCGTCGGCACGGGCCGGGGTGGGGTGGGTGAGGGTGGCGCAGCAGACGGCGGCCAGGGCGGCCGTCAGGGCGAGGGATCTGCGTCGGGTCAGCGGCACACGAGAACGGCAGGGGCGGCTGGTTGCCACGGTTCCTCCGGTGGGGGCGGCGAAAGGAACCGGCACGTCGGTGAAGTCGACGTGCCGGTACGGGAGTTGACGCTTTTTTCCAGTGGTGCGTGAGGTGCCGCGCGTACGATACAGCGGGATACCGGCGCGTCGGCAGGGTCAGCAGGTGATCGTGCCCCTGCGCAGGGCGTGGCCGCTGTCGTTGCTGTCGTCGGACCAGTACACGGGCTTGGTGCCGCTGCTGCACGCGTCCGAGCCGGAGACGGCGAAGCCCTCGTTGTTGAGGTTGTCCATGCCGGACGGGCGGTTGTAGATCGCCGTGGTGGCGAAGACACCGGACGCGTTGATCTTCATGGTCCGGTGCTGGCCGTCACAGGTGTCGTCACAGACCGCCCACAGGCGGGAGGCCTGCGGCTCCCACTGGAGTTCCATCACGCCGGCCATGCCGCTGCTGAGCGACGCGACACGGGTGAAGGTGCCGCCGTCCTTGAGGACGTAGCCGTAGATCATGCCGGTGCCCTCGACGCCGACGAAGAACACGCCGCCGGTGTGCGAGCCGTAGTTCGCCGGGTTGTAGGCCGCGCCGGTGGAGGCGTCCTTGAACCCGGCGGCGGTCAGGGTGGCGTCCGGAACCCAGGTGATGGCCTCCAGGCCGAGGTTGGAGCCCACGGACGGCAGGTCCGAGGTCAGGTTCCACTCGGTGGCGGCGGTGAGCGTGGTGGCGGTGCCGCTCACGTCGTACTTCAGGACGGACAGGCGGCTGGTGCCGGACGAGTCCGCGTTGCGCTCACTCGCCACGTAGACGCCCCCGCCGGCTCCGGAGCCGGTCAGCGTGACGCCCTCGTCGTCGGGCGTGCCGGAGCCGCCGGGGAACTTGAGGGTCTTGCCGGAGGTCCAGCCGTTGCTGGTGTCGGCCTTCCAGGCGGTGGAGCCGTTCGGGACCAGCCGCCACAGCTTGCCGCTGTTCTGCGCCGCCCACATCACGCTCCCCTCCTGGTAGAGGCCGCTCAGGTCGGAGCCGAAGGCGTTCTTGGTGTCGGCGGTCGCGACGGAGCTGCCGCCCGGCCAGGCCGTCGCCGAAACGCCGCCGGATCCACAGTCGTTGGCGGCGCCGAGGGTGACCGCGGCCGAGCCGAAGGCGCCGGTGCCGTCGGGGCAGCGCGACCACGACGGGTCGGAGTGCTCGCTCCAGCTGAAGCTGTCCACGAGAGTGGTGCCGTCGGCCAGGTAGAGGCGGGCCTCGTCGTCGGAACCCAGACCGAAGGCGTTGTGCACGTCGAAGGCCACGAAGCCGCCGGCGGCGAGCGTGGTCCCGGCGGCTATCGCGTACTTGGAACTGTTGTTGTCGTCCTTGAGGATCCAGCCGGAGAGGTCCACCGAGGCGGTGCCCTTGTTGTAGAGCTCCACCGAGTCGTTGACGTCCCCTGTGGTCACCACCTCGTTGATGCGGATGTCGTCGGCCGCCGCCGCGTGGGCGGGGGACGCGGTCAGGGCGCCGACGGCGAGCGTCGGGCCGGCGACGGCGACGAGCAGAACACGGAGGCTACGACGCCACCGGCGAACGCGTGATTCGGTCACGAAATACGTCCCTGGGGTTCCGTTGTGACAGGCCGCCAGGACTTTTCCGACGTGGCCCGAACGGCTCCCCTCACCCAGGTGAGGCCGTTATGAACGGTGGGCGAATCACCAAGATCGCGCCGGGTGGCCGCGCCGGTCGGCAGCCATCGGCAGGGCCGCGCTGCGGCGACCGCGTGAAGGCGCGCCGCCACCGGCGGCGCACCCGCGAGGCCGCGACCGGGTGACGCCCCCGGCAGGCCGGCGGGGTGAGACGATTCCACGACGGGCGACCCGTTCGCCGCGCAGGGAGGAAGAGCAGCCATGCCGCCAGCGTCCGAATCGGTCCAGGGCAGGGACGACGCGGTCCCGGCCGTCGCCGACGCTCCGATGAGCGAGGTCCTCTTCCGTGCCGCCCGGGCGCACCGGATCACGGCGGGCCACCTGCTGCGCGAGACCGGCCTCCACCCCGGGCAGGAGCTCCTGATGATGCGGCTCTGGGAACGGGGCGAGCAGCGCCAGGCCGACCTCATCAGGACGCTGGGGCTCGATCCGTCCACCGTCACCAAGATGCTGCAACGCCTTGAGCAGTCCGGATTCGTCAGCCGCAGCCCCTCCCCCACCGACCGCCGGTCGGTCCTGGTGAACACCACCCGCGCCGGAAGGGCGCTGCGCGACCGGGTGCTGCAGGCCTGGCGCGACCTGGAGGCGGTCACCGCCGCGGGATTCACCGACGAGGAGTACCGGCAGGCCATGCGGTTCCTGGCGCGTATCGAGGACAACCTCACCGGCACGAACGGCACCGCGCCGCCGGCGTGACCGCGCGGGCCGCCGTCGCCGGGCACGGCGATGGTCAAGACTGCGTCATCTCGTGTCCCCGGCTGAGAACGCGGGAGTCGGGCGACGTACCAAGGGAGCAAGTGGCTGCGACTCCTTCAGAAGGGCAACTCCTTGATCCTGCGACGCATCGTCCTGAGCCTTGCCGTAGGGCTCGCCGCCCCGCTCCTGCTGGGGGCGTGCGGCTCCTCGAACGGCGACGGCTCCGACAGCGCCGCGCCGGTGACCCCGGCCGCGTCGGATTCCGCGGTCTCCGCACCGGCCACCTCGGCGGCGGCCGACAGCGGCGGCTCCGGGACCGGGTCCTCGGCCCTCACCACCGGGGTGGCGGCCGAGGCGCTGAACGGCGTCGGCACCGTGGTCGCCGACGACAAGGGGATGACCCTCTACCGCTACGACAAGGACGAGTCGGATCCCTCCAAATGGACCTGCTCCGGCGCCTGCACGAAGACCTGGCTGCCGGTCATCGTGGGGGACTCCGTACAGACCTCGGGAGTCGAGAAGAACCTTCTCGGCACGGTGCACCGGAACGGCATGAAACAGCTCACCCTCGCCGGGTGGCCGCTCTACCGGTACAGCGGCGACACCGGCGCCGAACAGGCGAACGGCCAGGGGAAGGACGCGCAGTGGTACGCCGTCGCCCCGTCCGGACAGAAGGCCGCCCAGACGGGCTGACGCCCACAGCTCCGATGTTGCCGGCCATGAGGACCGGCCGCCTCCCGCGCTGAACTTCTCAGCCGGACGCCACGTACCAAGTCTCTGTGGTGGCCCTGTGCCGCCCGGCGCACCGCCAGGGAACCGGCTCGGCGGCAAACGCCGCCGCACGGAGAAGGGGGTTGAACGATTTCCACGGACCTGAGCCGTCCGGCCGGCAGCACTCTCGAACCGGCCGCCCCGGCCCCGGCAGGGCAGGAGGAGACGGCGGGCGGAGCCCGCGTCCACGCACAAGTGGTGGGCCTGGACGGCCTGCGCGGCCTGGCCGCCTTGTATGTGGTGCTGTTTCACTGCTGGTTGTACACCTTCCCCGGCTACCCCGACAGTTCGGCACCCCCGTGGCTGGAGGGGCTGATGTTCGGGCGCCTGGCCGTCGTCTTCTTCCTGGTGCTGTCCGGCTTCTCCCTGGCCATCTCCCCGGCGCGGCACGGCTGGCGGTCGGGCGGCCTCGCCCAGTTCCTGCGCCGGCGTGCCTGGCGGATCCTGCCGCCGTACTGGGCCGCGCTGGCGATGAGCCTGATGATCTCCCTGTTCGTGGTGCCGGCCTCGCACTTCGGACCGCCTACCGGCAAGACCGTCCTGGTGTTCGGACTCGTCGCCCAGGACATGATCACCGCGCCCACACCGAACGGCGCGTTCTGGTCGATAGGGGTGGAGGCCGAGCTCTACCTCCTCTTTCCCCTGCTCCTCCTTGTCCGGCGGCGGTCGAGCGCGGTGGTGCTGGCCGCGTGCGTGGCGCTTCCGGTGATCGCCCTCGGCCTGACGGCACCGGGCACGAATCCGGTGGAGGGCGACAACTGGCTCGCGCCCCACCTCGCGCCCGTGTTCGTCGCGGGGGTGATCGGCGCGGGGGTCGTCGCCGCGCGAGAGCGCGTTCGGCGCCTGCCCTGGGGCTGGTTCGCCGTCCTGGCCGCTCTGCCCGTCCTGGCTCTCGGCGCCGTCAAGGGTTCCGTGTGGACGGTGCACCACTACTTCTGGATCGACCTGGCCATCGCTCCCGCCATGACCATGCTGCTCGCCGCGGTGGCCACCGGCAGGCCCGCCCCGCTCCTACGGCTCCTGACCACCCGACCGGTCCGCAGGCTCGGTGACTTCTCCTACAGCCTCTACCTGATTCATCTGCCGATCGTCATGGTCGTGATTCGCCGCGTCGCCCCGCATTTCGTCTCTCCCGGCCTGCCGACGTTCTGGTTCACGCTTGCCGTGGCCCTGCCGGTTTCGGTGCTCGGGGCATGGCTGTTCGCCCAGTTCTTCGAGATGCCCTTCAAACGGAACAGGTCCTGGAAGACCCTGATCGCTCCAGCACGGTGCCGCCCGCCGGAGCGCCGAGTGAGGCGCCCACGTGCATGAACGAGGCGGCTGACTCCGGCCGGCGACCACCTGGCCGGGGTGCCCTGGCGGGTCCGGCGCCGGAGCGGGAGCCGTTGTCCCAGGACGCGGTGGGCGTCCGGGACAACGGCTCCGCCCGGTGGGGACGACGGGGCTCAGGGAACGAGCCGCCACTGCTCGATGTAGCCGACGTCGATCGCGGCCCGGTCCTGCACCCGGAGCTTCCAGGTACCGGTCAGGGGCTGTGCGGAGGCGTCGACGGTGAACGTCTGGTCGACGTTGTCGGCGGAGCCGCCGCTGCGGTTCAGGAGGGAGTAGGCGGTGCCGTCGGGGCCGACGAGGTCGACGGTCAGGTCGCCCCGGTAGGTGTGGATGATCTTGACGTAGACCTGGGTGGTGGCCGAGGCGTTCCCGGTGCGGCCGGTGACGGTGACCGGGGACTCCACCGCGGCGCCGTTGTCGGGGATGTCGACCCGGGTGGCGTTGGCGTAGACGTAGGCCACCTGCCAGGAGAAGTGCTCGGTGGCGGAGGCACCCGTGTCGTCGGTGACCGTGACCGTGACGTCACTGGTCCCGAGGGTGGTGGGGGTGCCGGATATCAGGCCCGTGTCGCTGATGGTCAGTCCGTCCGGCAGGCCGGTCGCGGTGTACGTCAGGCCCGCGCCGGAGTTCGTGGTGTACGCGTCCGTCTGGAGGGACACCGCCTGCCCGACACCGCTGATCTGGTCCGCGATCGGTGCCACGTTGACGCCGAGTGCGATCCGGTTGCCGA
The DNA here is from genome assembly GCF_040634235.1 of Streptomyces sp. NPDC007157. Classification (NCBI taxonomy): domain Bacteria; kingdom Bacillati; phylum Actinomycetota; class Actinomycetes; order Kitasatosporales; family Streptomycetaceae; genus Streptomyces; species Streptomyces sp. NPDC007157. Next base: position 414,406 of record NZ_JBEYFE010000004.1, on the reverse strand, counting down.
CGTTGATCGCCGCCCACGCGTCGGCGACGGCGAGGTAGGAGGGGCTGTAGGCCCCGAAGAGGTCGGCCGCGGCCTGGAGGGTGGCGGTGCGGGCGCCCGCGTAGTCGGTGCTCGACGTCATGTAGGTGGTGAGTGCCCGGTACCAGACCTGGCGGGCGTTGTCGATGCCGATGCCCGTCACCGGCCGGCCGTCGTAGGTGGGGCTGTCGTAGTCGACCCCGTTGACGGTCTTCGCTCCGCTGCCCTCGGAGAGCAGGTAGAAGAAGTGGTTGGCCGGGCCCGAGGAGTAGTGCACGTCGAGTCCGCCCAGTGACGAACTCCAGTAGTCGCTGGACGCGCCGTCCTTGGAGGGCTTGTCCATGTAACGCAGCGGGGTGCCGTCGCCGTTGATGTCGATCTTCTCCCCGACCAGGTAGTCCGGGACGTCGGCGGGCAGGTTCTCGTAGAACTCGACGGCGGCGGCGAAGATGTCGGAGGTCGCCTCGTTCAGGCCGCCCGACTCGCCGGAGTAGGTGAGGCCCGCGGTGGCGGCGGTGACGCCGTGGCTCATCTCGTGGGCAGCCACGTCGAGCGCGGTGAGCGGGTGGGTGTTGCCTGAGCCGTCGCCGTAGGTCATGCAGAAGCAGCTGTCCTGCCAGAAGGCGTTGACGTAGTTGTTGCCGTAGTGGGCGCGGCTGTAGGCGGCGACGCCGTCGTTGCGGATGCCGTTGCGGCCGAAGACGTTCTTGTAGAAGTCCCAGGTGGCAGCCGCGCCGAAGGCCACGTCCACACCCGCGGTCTGCCGGTTGGCCGCGGTCCCGTCGCCCCAGACATCGTTGTCGTCGGTGAAGAGGGTGCCGGTGCCTGAGGTGCCCTGGTTCAGGTCGTAGGTGCGGTGTCCGGCACGGTCGCCGTCGACGAGTTGGTAGGTCGAGCCGGAGAGTGTGGTGCCGAGGGGCACGGTCCCGTCGAACTGCCCGGTGCCGGTGCCGGTTTCGACTCCCTGATAGTGGAAGAGCTGCTTGCCGGACGCCGCGTCGGTGATCACGTGGAGTTCGTTGGGCGTGCCGTCGTCCTGGACGCCTCCGACGACGGACTCCCAGGCCAGGGCGGGTCGGCCGGAGGCGGCCCAGACGACGAGACGGGGGGTGCCGTCGGCCTTGGGCTGCTCGGCGCCGGCCTTCGCGGCGGTGCTGAGCGCCTGGGCCTTCGCCGTGGCGGCGGAGATCTTCGCCTTGGTGGAGGGGATCGCGAGAGCCGCCTTCGTGGCCTTCGACACGGTGAGGCGGCCGCCGTTCTCGTGCACGACCAGGTCACCGCCGAGGACGGGCAGGCCCGCGTAGGTGCGTTCGTAGCGGGTGTGCGTCGTACCGTCGGCGTCCTGGGTGACGTCCTTGACGACGAGTTTCTCGCCGGCGCCCAGGCCGAGGGTCTTCGCGGTGCCGGGGGCGTCGGCCGCGGCGCTCTTGAGCAGTGCGGTGCGCTTCGCCGGTGAGAGAGGTGCGGGGGCCGCGCCGGCTCTGGGAGTGGCCAGGATCTTGGCGGGGGCGGGTTCGCCGGCCGCGGCCAGGGCGGTGCCGTGCTGGAGGCCGGCCGCGACCAGGGTGGTGGCGGCGGTCAGCGCCAGGGCGACACCGTGTCTGACACGGCGATGGTGACGGTCCTGCCGGAACATGGCGTTCTCCTTCTGTGGGGTGGTCGGACTCGGTGGAGCCCGGGAGAGCGGGTCGGCTGGGTCGAGCCGTCCGGCGGGGCGCGGGTGCGGGGGGGGGAGAGAGAGCCGAATGGGCACGGGGCGACGGAGTGACGTCTGCTCGGGCGTGCCGGTGACGTGGGAAATGAGATGTGGGTATTACGTGAGGTGCCTGTGAGTGGGCGGTGAACTTCCGGAGATCAGATTGGCACCCGCCGCACGAGACTGTCATGAGCGCATCAGAACAACGGCTTGAACTGGTGGTTGCGAGCTAGGGTTTCGCGCACCGCGACAACGCTTTCCGGTCGTACTGCCGCCGGGACTCCACCCACCGGAGAAGCCCGATCGAGAACCCCGACCGCGAAGCCCGACCGCGAAGCCCGGCGAATACGGATCGGCCCGCCTTCGAAGGCGGGCCGTCGTGGAGACCAGTTGGACGCGGCTCCGGTGGGCAGGATTCCGGACTGCCGAGGTCCTGACGGCGAAGTGGTCCGGTTTTCCGACACGGAAATGGTCCACTGGCACCGGCGGAGCTGCTCGGGAAAGGCGGTCACACGCTGGTGTGGGGCGGGAACGACGCCGGGCTGATGAAGGTCGTCGCCGACGCGGTCCGGGCGTCGGGTGGGCGGCTGTCCGGGGTCTCGGGCAGCTTCCTCCGGGACTGGGCCAGGAAGGACGCCGAGGACATGGTTGTCGCCCAGGATCTCCCCGAGCGGAAGGCGCGGCTGCCGGCCATGTCCGATGCCGTCGTGGCCCTGCCCGGCGGTGTGGGAACCCTGGACGAGGTGACCGAGGTCCTGGAGCTGAGGAAGCACGGCCTGTACGACAAGCCCGTGGTGCTGCTGAACATCGCGGGCTTCTACGACGGGCTGCTGGCCCAGCTACGGCGCATGGACGAGGAGGGCTTCCTGCCCCTGCCGCTGTCGGCGTTGGTGCTCGTCGCCGCCACGGGCACCGAGGCACTCGCCCTCCTGGACAGGCCGTTCGAACAACACCCGGCCGGAACGCCGCGCGCCGAGGGCTCCCGAGCCCTGTCCTAGGGCATCACCGCGCACAGTGCGTCCAGCGCGCCGGCCCACGCGCTGTCGGAAGGTGCCGCGTAGTCGTCCTCCAGGACCAGGCCGCCGACGGAGCGTGCCCAGTCGACGGCCGCCGTACGCCGCTGCGGACCGAGCGCCACCCCTGTCGGGTACACCACCGACCTCGCCATCTACCTGACCGCCCCGGTCCTCGGCGCGACCCTCGGAGCAGCCCTCCACCACATCCTCACCTGGCGGATCCCGCGGCGGCCGGTGAGGCCGGGTGCGGCGTAGGCGGTGGGGACCAGCACCGCCGCCGTGGTGAGAGCAGCGAGGGGGCCGAAGCCCGGACCGCTGGGACGTGAGTGGGTTCCGGGCCATGCCTCTCACCACAACTGCCGTGGTCCGACTTCCGCATGCGTGGCTCCACGAACCCAGGTCTGGGTCTCCGTGACGCACAAAACCCCTGCCGCGACGCCCGGAGCCGCAGGATCGGGACGGGCCGCTCCTCGTGGTTACCCGGCGACGGGCTTGTGGAGGCGATGTGTGGGCATACGGGATTCACCCCATTGAGAGGAGCCTGGTCATGCCCGGCATCGTTGCGGCAGTGTTGTTCTTCATCGCCTTTCTGATCAACGCGGCGGACATCAGCACCAATGACACCTTCACCTCCACGAACGTGATGCTGCTGGGCCTGACCGCCCTGGCTCTCCACGTGGCGGGAATCGGCACCGGCTGGTCGTACCGGAGGCGGCGCTGACCGCGCGTTCCACGACCGTGGGCGCGGCGGCACCCCGCCGCCGCGCCCACGTCTGCGGCGGGCCGTGTGCCACTCGAAGGCGCCGCGGGTGAGGTCACGCTCCGGGCTCGCGAGGCCGGAGGTCGTAGAGGCAGGAGGTCGAGGGCCGCCGATTCCTGTGACGTCGGGGGGAGTCAGACGTGGTCGGCGTCGGCCCGTTTGCGCGCACGCGAGTTGCGCAGGTTGGCCGCGTTTCCGCAGACGTGGACGTCGTGCCAGACGCCGCTGTTGTTGCGGGAGCGGTCGTAGAAGGCTGTCATGCAGCGTGTGTTGCGGCAGGACTTCAGGCGGCGGAGGGTATCGGTGAGTTGCGCCTGGTAGACCTCGATGAGGGCGAGTGACGCCACCTGCCGCCATCCCGTGCCGCGGGGTACGGCGTGGATGGCGCCCTGCTCGTCGAGCCGCAGTGCTGTGGGCAAGGTCATCAGTGAAGCCGCCGGGCCGGGTTCCGCTGCCGAGTCGCCGAGCCGGCCGTGGAGACTCTGGCGCAGGTCTTGCCTGAAGTCGAGGAGGTGCTGCACGTCTTCGGCTGTCAGCTCGATGCCGGGGGCGGGTCGCCGGGTCACGCCGCTCCAGCTCTTCAGTGCCTCGTCGAGCCAGATGCGAGCGTCTTCCACGGTCTGCAGAAGGTCGGGCTTGCGGGGCTTGCCGGCGGGCCGGGTGTTGAGCAGGTCCTGTACGAAGGCCAGCCCGCCGGGGGCGGGCTCCAGGCCGTATCGGTCTGTCGCGGTCCAGGACATTTGCGGATCTCTTTCGGTGGCGGCAGCTACGGCAACATACCCATAGCCTATTCACTTATTACCTTTTTTTGAGTGTAACTCCGCGCATGACGAGTGCCGGCCTCCCCGAGTCCGGCGCAGGGCCAGGTGCGTCCGTCCATGCAGGCCGGGCCGCTCGCACGGGTCACTGCCGGTCGCTCAGCCTTTGGCGGACCTCGCCGAGCCCCACAGCGCGCCCGCGTTGATCCGACCGGGGTGCAGTTCCAACATGCCGCGGTAGAGGTCGAGAGTGGTCGTGGAGCGTTCGGCGACCGCCTCGAAGTCGCGGATGTAGCGCCGGGTCTCGGCGATCGTCCTCGGGTCGTCAGGACGGTCGGGGTTCTTGTGTCCCGCGACCACCGCTTCCGGCTCCAGCGCGGCGATGGTGTCGAGCGCGTCCACCCAGGCCTGGCGGCCCTCGGCGGGCGATTCGGCGAGGTAGAGGTGAACATCGTTGTAGACGGCGTCTCCGGCCACGACCAGGCCGATGGACGGCGCGTGCAGGCAGGTGGTGTCGTCGGTGTCCGTGTGCCCGAGTCCCACGACGACGAGGTCGTGGCCCTCCAGCTCCAGCCGATCGCCGGTCAGTGGCTCCGCGGCCACGAGCTTCTCCGGGATCTGGCCGGGGAAGCGCTTGTCCCAGAACGACGCGACGAACTCCGGCGCCATCTGCTTCTTCATCTGCTCCACAACCGGCGGCGTCGCCACCGCGCGCGCCCCCGGGAAGCGTTCGAGGAGAGTGCCCAGCCCGAACCAGTGGTCACCGTGCCCGTGGGTCACGAAGACCGTGGTGAGGTTCCTGCCGCTCGCCGCGACCCAGTCGGCCAGCCGGTCGGCCTGCTCGGCCGTCATCAGCGCGTCCACCAGCACCGCGTCGCGCTCGCCGGTGATCAGCGTGGCCGTGATGGGCGACCACATGCGCTGGGGGACGTCGGGCGGCAGGTCCGTGATCTCGGTGGGGATCGACGGCGCCACGTGGACGTTCCAGGTCAGTTGCGCTCCGGTCATGATCATTCCCTTGCGACTCAGAGGCGGCGGCGAGAGGGCTGTATCCGATCAGCCATGGGGGTACCTGGGGATGCTGCCTTGCTGCCGTACTTCTCCGGCCGAAGGTAGCCCGACTCGACAACAGAGTCAATACATGATTGGTTCTGTCGAACGGTTGCCGTTGCGCAGGTTTGTCGCGCGGGTATTCGGTTCACTGCGCAAGCGGTCCGACCCCGCGGGGGCGTGGCCGGCCGACCGCGCGGTCCGCACGTCACCCCTCGGAGAGGAGCCATCATGACCGCATCCGCACCCAGCCCTCTCGCGTACGAGACCCTCGTCTCGGACGGGACTCCCCGGGCCGGCGAGGCACGTCTACCGAACGGCGATCGACTCGTTTCCTCACCGCTGACCTCGACGCTGATCTTCGGGGAAGAGGACGCCCTCCTGGTCGATCCGCCCTTCACCCGCGAACAGACCGAGCAGGTCGGCGACTGGGTCGAGCGGTCCGGCAGACACCTGACCCACATCTACTCCACCCACGGGCACGGCGATCACTGGTTCGGCACCGCGGAACTCGTCAAGCGATTCCGCGGCGCCACCGCCTTCGCGACCCACGACACCATCGAGGTCATGCACCAGCAGGCCACCGAGGGGCGCGAGCAGATGTGGGACAGGGTCTTTCCCGGCCTGATCCCCGACAGCCCGGTTCTGGCACAGCCCATTCCCGCCGAGGGATTCCGGCTGGAGGGCAACCTCGTCCAGGCCGTCGAGGTCGGGCACACGGACACCGACGGGACGTCCGTGCTGCACGTACCGTCCATCGGCCTCATAGTGGCCGGCGACGTCGCCTACAACGGGGTGCACCAGTACATCCTCGAAGGCGGCAACGGCGGCCTGGAGAAATGGCTGGCGGCCATCGACCGCGTCGCCGCGCTCGAGCCGCGCACGGTCGTGGCCGGCCACAAGAACAAAGACCTGCCGGATGATCCCGCCATTCTCGACCGAACCCGGCAGTACCTGCTGGACGTCATCCGGCTGCTGGACGAGAACCCGACCGCCCGCGAGTTCTTCGACCGGATGACGCGGCTCCACCCGGACCTGCTCAACCCCGGTCCGCTCTGGTACGGAGCGGTCGGGCTGCTGGGGAAGTGACCAGGAAGACCGGCGTCTCGGGAGTGCCCGGTCCCCTTTTCCCGGAGGTGTTCCACATGATCACGCGCACCGGCATCGTCGACCACACCGCCCGGCGTCTCGTCGTGGCGCTGCCGGCTCCCTACGAAGCGGCCCGCGAGCACTACGAAGCCCTCGTCCCCGAGATCGATCTCGACCGCTTCCACGGCATGACCTCCTGGCAGGCCACGCTCGAACTGGCCGAGACCAACGCTCCGCACGCCTTCATGCGCTACTACCGCAGCGATATCACCGCCGTGATGACGGGTTCGGTGTCCGACTGGAGGGCCACCCAGTATCTGATGGGCAACCACACCATCGCCGAACGCATGTACCGCTACGACCCTTCGGTCATGCTCCACGCCCCCCTGCGAGCCCTTCTCTACAACGACTCCGACGGCGACACGAAATTCGCCATCGACCAGCCGAGCCTGCTGTTCGCCAGCTACGGCGACCCGCGCATCACCGGCGTCGGCCGCGAACTCGACGCCCACCTCGCCGAGTTGGTCAGGCTGCTCGGCGGAGAGGTGCCCCCGCAACTGACCCCGTGACAGTTGCGGACGGTACGTGCCGCGCGCGACAGGGGGGAACGACGAGATGCGCCGCCCTGCTCAAGCCCGCCGAGCCGGGCCCCTGCCGCACGTTCACCCGGGGCAACCACGCCACAGCTACACCCGCACTCGCCCATTGATGGTGAAATATGCCATAAGGCCCCATCTTGTTCGACATAACCAACAGGCATACGCTTATGTCTCATGGGATCTCAAGGTGCAGTGCCCTCCCCCACCTGCGGCACCGTCCCTGAGCCACTCTCCCGGCAGTGGCCGTTCGGCGTTCGGCGCCGTCCCCATGCCGTGTTCCCACCGATGGAGGTCCGACGATGATCATTGACGCTGCGGAGCTCGACGCCGCCCACGCCTACAAACTGCTGATCGGAAGCATCATTCCGCGCGCCGTCGCCTGGGTGAGCACGGTGTCGACCGAGGGCGTGGCCAATCTCGCGCCGATCTCCTTCTTCACCGCCGTCGGTCGGAAGCCGCCCATGGTGTCGATCACCCTGCAGCCGCAGGCGGACGGCGTCACGCTGAAGGACACCTTCGTCAACATCCGTGACACCGGTGAGTTCGTCACCAACCTGGTGACGCTGCCGCAGGCGGACGCCATGCACGGTTCGGCGTACGGGTTCGAGCCGGACGTGGACGAGTTCGAGGCCCTGAATCTGGGCAAGGAGCCGTCCGAGGTCGTGCGCGCACCCCGGGTCAAGGACGCGCCGATCTCGTTCGAGTGCGTGGTCGACCGGATCATCCCCGTCGGGGACGACATGGTGGACCACGTGGTGTGGGGCCGGGTGGTGCGCTTCCACGTCCGGGACGATCTCTACCTGGAGCGCGGCCGTATCGATACCGCCGCCCTCCCTGCGGTGGGACGCCTGGCCGCCGAGTACACCCTGGTCGAGAACGTCTTCACCACTCCCCTGGACAAGGAACTGCTCGAAGCCCGGCACGGCCTGCGGATGCAGCGCCTGGACGGACGACCCGCCGACTGGTCGCCGATCAACACCGAGGAGTGGTCCCCCTCGGGGGAGGTCAGGGTCGCCCCCGGAAAGTGAGCACAGTGATGAGGACAGAACGCATCGGAACGACCGATGTGCGGTTCCGGCGGTGGAGCGAGGGAGACTTCGCTGTGGTGTTCGTCCACGGCTTCCTGGACGACCAGTACGTCTGGGACGGCCTGATCGGCGAACTCACCACCCCCGGCATCGAATGCGTCACCCTCGACCTGGCCGGGAGCGGGGACCGCACGCAAGCGAGCGGGCCGTTCACCTACGACCGGTTCGCCGACGAGGTGGGCGCCGTGACCGACGCCCTCGGCAAGCCCTTCGTGATCGTCGGTCAGAGCATGGGGTCGGCGGTGGCCGAGCTGACGGCAGCGCAGCGCCCCGACCGGGCTCGCGGTCTGGTGCTGGTCGCCCCGGTCCCGCTGGCCGGGACCCGGCAGCCCGACGAGGTGATGGACACCTTCCGTTCCCTGGGTGGCGACGGCGACGCGCAGCGCGCGGTCAGGACGCGGTTGTCGGTCGCGCTGGCGGCGGCGGACCTGGACCGGCTGGTGGTGAGCGGCACGCGGATGCGCCCCGAGACCGTGCGGGAGGCCGCCGACTGCTGGAACAACGGGCACCCGGCGGGCGAGCAGCCCAGCCGGTACACGGGGCCCGTGCTCATTGTGCGCGGCGAGGACGACGGCTTCGTCACCGACGAACTGGTCGCCCAGGGGGTCGCGCCGCGGTTTGCCGCGCCCGAGACGGTGGCGGTCGGCCAGGCCGGGCACTGGGCCCACCTGGAGCAGCCGGCCCGCGTCGCGGCGCACCTCGACCGCTTCCTGGCCCGCGCACTGCCCGCGGTGCGCGCATCGGGCTGGACCAACGCCTTCGAGGAGAAGTCGGCCGACGCGTTCGGCGACGTGTTCGCCGCCGATGTGACGCTGCAGGCCAGCGCGCTCACCCGTACCGTCAACGGCCGTGACCAGGTCAAGAACGTGCTGGCCGCAGCGAGCACGATCTACGACTCACTGGTCTTCACCCAGGAGACCGTCAGCGGGGACCGCACCTACGTGGAGTGGCAGGCCACCGCGTTCGGCGGCACGCGGATCGACGGCGTGACGATCCTGACGAAGAACGCGGACGGGCAGATCGCGCGAGCGGCCATCCACCACCGGCCGCTCGGCGCCCTCCACCGGTTCTCCGCCGAACTGGGTCGCAGGCTGAACGGCGTGCTCGACGCCGAGTACTTCCACCAGGGCTGAGCCCCTGTTCCCGTCATTGCGGTCGGGGCCCGACCCTCACCGCGCCGAGGAGGTTGTTCCATGATCCAGCGCGAGGATGTCGCGTTCCACGCCGACGGCGGAGTCACCCTGCGCGGCTGGCTCTTCCTGCCGGACGGTCCCGGCCCCCACCCGGCGATCACCATGGCCCACGGCTACGCCGGGGTCAGGGAGCACGGCCTGGAGCCCTTCGCGCGGGCCTTCGCCGAGGCCGGCTTCGTCGTCCTGCTGCACGACCACCGCGCCTTCGGCGCCAGCGACGGCCTTCCCCGGCAGGACATCGACCCCTGGCGGCAGATCGCCGACTGGCGCCGCGCCATCTCCTTTCTGGAGAGCCGGCCCGAGGTGGACGCCGACCGGATCGGCCTGTGGGGTACCAGCTACGCCGGCGGCCACGCCATCGTGCTGGGCGCCACCGATCGCCGGCTGCGCGCCGTGGTCTCCCAGGTGCCGACCATCAGCGGCTTCGAGCAGGGGCGGCGACGCGTCGCGCCGGAGGCGGTCGCGCAGGTGGAGGCCGCCTTCGACGAGGACGAGCGCGCCCAGGCCCGCGGCGAGGCCCCCCGCACCCAGGCCGTCGTCGGCGACGACCCGGCCGTGCCCGCCTCCTACCGGACGCGGGAAGCCATCGACTTCTACCTCCAGCCCGTACCGCGGGGTGTGTGGAGCAACGAGGTCACGGTCCGCTCCAACCGGCTGGCCCGCATGTACGAGCCCGGGGCCTGGGTGACCCGGGTCTCCCCCACGCCGCTGCTCATGGTCGTCGCCGCGAACGACACCGTGACCCTCACCGACACGGGGCTCGCAGCTTTCGAACAGGCCCTGGAGCCCAAGCGGCTGCAACTGATCCCCGGCGGCCACTTCGACCCGTACACCACCGAGTTCGACCGGGCGAGCGCCGCCGCCCTCGACTGGTTCCGACTGCACCTCTCCTGACCTACGCCCCCGACAGAGCGCAAGGACGACCCCCATGCCCCATCTGACCCACTCCATCGACGACGGCCTCGCCACGCTGGTCCTGGACAACCCGCCGCAGAACCGCATCGACCCGCGGATGGCCACCGACCTCGCCGAAGCGCTGGAGGCGATCGGCCACAGCGACGCCCGCGCGGTCCTGGTGCGCGCCGAGGGCCCGGACTTCAGCTTCGGCGGTGACATCGTCGACTGGCCGGATACGGACGCACGCGAACTGCGGACCCTCTTCGAGCGCTACATGCAGGTCTTCAACCAGCTCGAACGGCTCCCGCTGCCGGTAATCGCCGCCGTCCACGGGCTGTGCTTCGGCGGCGGTCTGGAACTCGCACTCCGCGCCGACGTGATCTTCGCCGGCGAGACGGCGCGTTTCGGTCACCCCGAGCAGACCCTGGGCATCGTCACCCTGCTCGGCGGGATCTACCGGGTCGCCGAACGTGCGGGCCGGGCCCGCGCCGCGGAATGGGCGCTCACCTCGGAGCAGGTGTCCGCCGCCGTCATGGCGGACGCCGGTGTCGTCAACCGGGTCGTTGCCGACGACGCCCTGCTGGCCGAGGCGACCGCCTTCGCCCGCAAGGCTGCCAAGGGCCCCACCCGTGCCTACGCCGCGCACAAGGCCCTGCTGCGTGCCTGGGCCGTCGGCGGGGTCGCCGCCGCGGACGAGGCGATGTTCGACATCGCCATGCCGTTGTTCGAAACCGACGACGTCACCAAGGGCCTCGCCTCCGCCGTCAAGGCCTTCAAGGCACAGCAGCCCCGGCCCGCCGTCGACTTTCAGGGCCGCTGACCGCGCCCCCTGGCCCGGGCCCGCCCCCGCCGGCAACCGCGCCCGCCCGTGCGGCACCGGTCCCGGGGAACGGGGGCACCCCGAACAGTCCCACCACCGTCGACCACCAACCAGACCGATCACCACAGACCGATCACCCACCAGTCATGGAGAAACCCGGAGTGCATTCCCAGCCCCACCCCCATCGCAGGTCACGGCCTCCGGTCCGCGTCTGGCTGCAGCCGTTCCTGATCGGTCTGGTCATCGTCTCGGCATTCGTCAGCTGCTACATCGGGTTCATGCGCGACCCCCAGCCCCACCGGATCCCCGTAGCGGTCACGGACCCCCAGCTCGCGAACAAGCTCCAGAAGGCCCTGGGTGACGCGATCGAGACCCGGCGTGCCGACTCCACCACCGAGGCACGTGACGCGCTGCGCCACCACGACGTCGTGGCCGTGGTGGGCACCGGCTCTCACGGCAAGGGCCTGAAACTCGACGTCGCGAGCGCGAACGGCCTGTCGACGACCACCGCGGTCACCAAACTCGTCACCGCGTACGCCCACGGCGCCGACCGGCACCTCAGCGTCTCCGACGTCGTTCCGCTCGACCGGTACGACTCCCGCGGGCTGGCCGGGTTCTACGTCTCCTTCGGGGTGACCCTCTCCGGCTTCGCCCTCGCTCAGAACGTCGTGGGCCTCCGCAGCCTGCTCCACCTTCGGCACCGCTTCACCCTGCTGGCCGCCTTCGCCGCGGCGTCGGGCCTGGTCGCCGCCGCCATCGCCGGTCCCATCCTCGGCGCCGTCCCCGCGTCGTTCCTCCCTCTCGCCTTCGTTCTGGCCCTGCTGGCCGCCGCCGCCGCGTTCACCACGAAAATGCTGGCCACCTACGTCGGCCCGCTCGGTATCCCCCTCGCCACCCTGCTGCTGCTGACCGTCGGCAACTCCACCAGCGGCGCAACCATCGGCACCAACCTCCTGCCCGGCGGAGCGCGGCCCCTGTCGGAGCTGCTGCCGCCCGGCGCCGCCGTCCGCGCCATCGCCGACCTCAGCTACTTCCAGGGCTCGCACGTCCTCGCCCCGCTGGCGACACTCATCCTGTGGGCCGCGGGTTCCGCGGTCCTGCTGGCCTTCCGCACCACCGAACAGGGCCCGGCGGCCCCCACGCCGCCCCAACCCCAGCCCCAGCCCCAGACCGCCCCGGCCCCGCACCTGTCCGCCGACGCGACAGCCGACGACACACCCGCGACCCACCGGGCCGGCACCGCCGCAGGTCACGCCGGGCCAGGCGACGGCACCGCCGCAGGTCACGCCGCGCCAGGCGACGACACCGCATGGCACCCGCCGTTCGCCGTGCCGCAGAAGGCGTCCGTCGCGATCGTTGAAAGCTCTGCCTGACCGCGGCTCGACAAGGAACACCGACAAGCCTCACTCGGTCGGCCGGCCCCATGGAATTCGAAACCGGCACGGCCGTACCCGCCCTCCGAGCCGGAAAGTCACTCCGGGCCGTCGAAGACGTCGGACGTGGGCTGTCCGTCGTGAAGCGCGGCCAGTGCGGCGGCGAGCTTGCCCCGGCCGGTGATGCCTAGGCGTGGATAGATGCGGTACAGGTGCGCTCCGACGGTGCGGTGCGAGATGAACAGGCGCTGGCCGATTTCCCGGTTGCTCAGCCCCTGGGACGCCAGCACGGCTATCTGCATTTCCTGGGCAGACAGCTGCTCGCCGGTGTTCGCGCGCCGTCGCCCACTCGACTCGCCGGTGGCACGCAGTTGCTCGCGCGCCATCTCGGCCCAGGGCTGCGCGCCGACCCGGTCGAACTCGTCGCGGGCGAGTCGAAGCGGCTGCCGAGCGTCCACGTTGCGGCGTTGGCGGCGCAACCAGCGGCCCTGGTGCAGATGCAGCCGGGCCCGCGCCGGCGTCCATTCGGCCGGCAGTGCGGCAAGCGCCGCGGCGTAGCGCTCCTCCGCGGTGTCGTCCGGAGCCAGCACCGCGTCGGTGTAGGCGTGCGCCACCACCATCATTTCCGAAGGGAGCCGTCCGGCCAGCTCCGGAAGGTCGGCCAGCAGGTCCCGGGCCTGCTTCACGGTGCCCGCGGCCACTGCGGCGTCCGCCAGGTCCGGCGCGAGCAGCCAGCGGCTCACCGAGTGGTAGTGCGGGTCACCGGGATCGAACGCCCGCGAGAGGATGTCGTAGGCCTCCATGGCGCGGCCGTCGAAGAGAGCGAGCAGGCCGTCGGTCTGCTGCGCCATCACGGTGACGAACGGCATGCCCGGGAACAGGCTGTGCGTGCGTAGTTCGCGGATCATCCGCGCTGCTTGCTCGGTTTCTCCGCGCAGCGCCGCCACCAGGCCGGCCGTGGCCTTCAGCCCCAGCCAGACGATCCACTCCTCGGTCTCCTCGGCCAGGGCGAGCCCCTCGGCGGACTCCTCGCGAGCTCGCTCGAGCCGACCGAGGTACACCTGTGGCCAGCTGGTGGCCAGCGAGCGGGCGAGCAGCCCGAGTCGGCCCTGCGACCGCCATGCCGCGGCGGCCATCGCAAGGTACTGAACGGCGCGGCTGACGTCGCCGATGACCATGGCACCGCTGCCGAGAAAATGCAGGATCCGGCCGTCTTCGGGGTCTGCTCCGATGGCGTCGAGCCGCGCGATCACGTCAGCTCCGTGCCGGTACGGTTCGGTGTACGCCCGCACCGCCAGGACATGGGGGGCGTCCGGGTCAGGGTTCCATCGATCCAGTTCTGCCGCGGCCTCGGCACGCACCTGCGCGTCGCCGTCCTGGAAGAAGCATCGTGCGCTGGCTCGCCACAACAGGTTCTCCGCGACGTCCCGGGCTCCTGCGTCGAACGCTCCGGCCGCCGCGGTGACCATGTCCTGGATCCGTCGCTCGGGCGCGCCGGGTTCGATTGCGCAATTGTCGGACACCACCATGAGGCGAGCCCGCTCGACCCGGCCCAGCACGCTCATGTCGGTGCGGTCCAGCAGCATCTGGACGCTGATGCGGTGGTTGATCTCGCTGGACAGCTCGGCCGCCCGGACCAGGATGCCGGTCCGGCGCTGAGCGTCGAGGACAAGGTCGGCCGCCTGACGCAGCGCAGGGACGGCGGCCGCCACCTTCCCTCGCGTCTGCGACGCGTCGGCGAACCGCTCGAGCCGGGCGGCCAGCTCCTCGTCCGGCCCGATCGTGGCCGCCGCCTCGTGGGCGAGTTGGCGCTCGGGGGTGTCCTCCATCACCGATGCCAGGGCACGGTGAGTGGCCAGCCGATCGGCGAGCGTGGCGTGGGTGTAGATCGCCGTGCGCATCAGCGGATGGCGAAACTCCGCGCTGTAGCCGACCAGGGTGACCAGATCCGCGTCGACCGCCTCCTGCACCGCGTCGACGGAGACCGCGGAGCCACAGAGGCGACTCGACACGTCGAGCAGCAGGTTGAGGGGCGCGGCCGGCTCGGCGGCAAGGACCAGGAGCAACGTCCTGCACTCCCGGCTCACCGAATCGGTACGCGCGGAGAACGCGTCCTCCAGCCGCTGGGTCAGCGGCAGGTCGTCCATCTGCGCGGTCCCGCCCTGCACGGCCTTGGGCAGCTCCACCAGGGCCAGCGGATTACCCGCGGCACGCTCCAGGATGAGCGCCCGCAACGTCGCCGGGAGATCGGGCGTGCCGGCATCGAGCAATTCGGCGGCGGCCGGCCGGCCGAGCGGCTCCAGGGGGAGGTCCAGGAGCACGTACGAGTCGGAGTACTGGACCCGGGCCGCAGCGATCACCTGTATGGCGTGGTCGCGGGTGCGCCGGGAAACGAACTTGAGCACGTCCCGACTGGAGGAATCGATCCACTGCAGGTCGTCGACCAGCAGCAGGAGCGGCTGCTGGTTGGCCGCGTCGGCGAGCAGTTCAAGCACGGCCAGTCCGACCCGGTAGATCTCGGGCTCGGTGTCCCTGGCGCTGAAGGCTCCGCTCAGCGCCGACCGGTGCGGAGCCGACAGGTCCTCCATGCCACGGGCGACCGGTTGCAGCAGCATCTGCAGCGCGGCGAACGGCAGCCACTGCTCGGGCTCCACCCCAGATGTCCGCAGCACCTTGAAGCCGCTTTCGCCGGCCTCGGCCCCGACCGTGCGCAACAGAGCCGACTTGCCGACGCCGGCAGCGCCGTGCACCAGCAGCGCGCTGCCGTGCCCAGCCGCAGCGTCCGCGAGCAGGCCGCGCAGGGTGCGCAGCTCCTTGTCCCGCCCGATCATCGAACCCGTACGGATCCCGCCCTCTGCGGGGTCCCCGACAGCCCCGTCCCGACGCGTACGCCCGGTGTGACCGTGAGCGTGCGGGCCTGAGGGGGCCTTACGAAGACGAAGCCCGCCGCCGTCCGGCGGTGCCCGCGTGCGGTGCTTGCGTTGACCGTGGCGACGGGACGCTCAAGCAGGGCCGGTCGTCCGCTCGTCGGCACAGCAGGCATGGGGCACAGCACGTGAAGCTTCTCTCCATCGAGGCGTCGTTGCGACCATCATGCTACTCGTGAGGTGCGACGACCCTCGTAGGGCGGGCTCAACCATCAGTCGAACGACTCTCGTAACAGCACACCTGACGGCGAGTCTCGGTCGATTCCGGGCGGACCCGCGACTCTGCCGAGCATGATCCCGACGGGGGCGAAGAACGGGCAAAGTGGTCCTGAGAAGCGCACAAGGTAGGACGTCACGCTTCGTCCGAAACCTGGCTGACGAAACTCTCGATACCCAGAAAGCTCCTCTCCCCTCCAAGGGACACGACCTCGAAGGTGCGTTCCAGGAATTCGTCGATCACTACCGCCGACGCGGCTACCACAAAGGTTTCCCAGCCCGACCTGAACGACATGTAGACCAACTCGTGACCGCGGATTTCGGTGGGCCAGATCTGAATATCACCGAAACCGGAGAGCCGCCGCCGGCCGGAAGCCAGGAGCTCGCGTCCAAGTTCCCACTCGATGACCAGATCGGTGCCCGCATTGAATGCCATGACTATGGAATACGGCTCCGTGCTGTCATATCGGAGATCTGTTGCGACCGGCAGAGGCACATCCTCTTCGAGAAGCGCCACAACCGTCCGACACGTCACCGGATCACGCTGGATGTCCCACTCCGCGTGGCCATCCTGCCGGCGTCTGCGATCTTTGTGAGCACACCCGGGCTCATCATCGGTGCCGAAGACCTTCCCACTCATGATTCGTCCTCTCTCGTCTTCCCGCCACGACGGCTACCGGTCGGCGCCCACAGAGCCGCGAATGGGCCAACGGCTGATTCGGAAGGTCCTCACCTGCTCCGGTAGATCGGGTCGTTACGAGCCTGGGACCGGCCGAGACCTGATGCATCAGTCAAGTGACCGTCAGCGGACGTGCCAGGCCGGGCGAGGTGTCGGTGTCGCCGCGGGAGCCCAGCTCCAGAGCGCGGTGCACACTCAGTTTCAAGTGAAACCGTATCGAATGCACATATGGCTGTAATGTGACCTCGTGACCATCCACATTCCCCACAGAGCCACCCCTCCGACCGGCTCGCGTGCGACCGACCGCCCCGGGGACACGTCGCCCTTCGCCCTCGCCCTCCTCCTGCGGCGGGCGCACTGGCGGGCGGCGGGGGTGATGACGGAGGCGCTCCGCCCGCTCGGTATCGAGTTGCGGCATTTCGCGGTGCTTCTGGTGCTGGTCGACCGCGGGCCCACGGTGCAGCGGGACCTGGGGCCGGCGACGGGCTCGGACAAGGCGGGGATCATGCGGGTCGTGGACGACCTGGAGCGCATGGGGCTGGCCGTGCGCAAGGCGGTGCCGGGTGACCGGCGGGTGAGGGCGGTGGAGATCACGCCCCGGGGTGTCGAGTTGTTCGACGCGGCGCATGTGGCGGCGGAGCCGCTGGCCGAGCGTCTGGTCACCGGCCTCGGACCGGACGAGCGCGAGCAGTTGACCGGATTGCTGACCCGGTTCGCCCATCCCGCGGAAGGCGACGCGTAAGCACGCACGCACGCCCGGCGGCCGACCAAAGCCCGGACGGACTCCGGGCGCGTCATCGCCGTCGGGACCGAAGCGCCCGCACCAACCCGCGGCACGGAGCACACCCACCGCCCCTCCCCCCATATGCGCCACCCCTCTCGCCCGAGATGGTATTAACTGATACTGTCTATAACGCGACGGTTGCAGGCGTGTCGGACGGAGAAGGGGTGCAGGCGATCATGAATGTCTATGAAGCGGTCACGAGTCGGCGCGCTGTACGGGAATTCACCGACCAGCAAGTCCCACGGGAGGTGCTGGAGCGCGTGCTGTCCGCCGCGGCGTGGGCGCCGTCCGGATCGAACCTCCAGCCGTGGCACGCCTACGTGCTGACCGGCCGGCCACTGGCCGAGCTCAAGAAGCGCGCCGGTGAGCGCATAGCCGCGGGCGACCCCTGGGACGAGCCGGAGTACGAGCAGTACCCCCCGGTGCTCATGAGTCCCTACCAGGAGCGCCGATCCGCCTTCGGCGAGCAGCGCTACGGCGCACTCGGCATTCCGCGTGCGGACCTGGAGGCGCGGCAGCGGGCCGCTGCCGCGAACTGGGACTGCTTCGGGGCACCCGCCGCCCTGTTCTGCTACATCGACCGCGGTCTGGGCCGACCCCAGTGGTCCGACGTGGGCATGTACCTGCAGTCCGTGATGCTGCTGCTCCGCGCCGAAGGGCTGCACAGCTGCACGCAGATGGCCTGGGCCAAGTACCACAGGACCGTCGCGGAGGTCCTGTCGCCCCCGGATGACCTCCTTCTCTTCTGCGGCATGTCGATCGGGCACGAGGACGTTACGGCGAGCCAGCCCCGCATCGGCCGAGCGCCGCTCGCGGAGACGGTGACGTTCGTCGAGGGTTGCTGACACCGTCGGCGTCCGCAGGGGGGCGTACTCTCGCCCGTCCGGGCTTCCGGGCTTGCAGCGTGGCCGACCACGCACCCGACGCAAGCACGACAGACCCGAGCCCCCGGACCCGCATGGACGTGTTCATGGTCGTCCTGACGGGCGTCCGTGCGAGCCGGGGTCGCCCTGGGTGGGGAGCTGGTTCCAGGAGCGCAGCTTGTCGGGATTGAGGACAACCCAGACCTGTGCGACACGGTGTTCGGCGATGTCGAGGCTGATGACGGCGGCGACCTGACGGTCGTAGCGGGCGATGAGGCCGGTACGCCCGTTGACGGACTGGGTGGTCAAAGTGGTGCGGGGATGGCGGGCCAGGAGCACCAGCAGGCTGTGCGCGACCTGACGGCTGCCGTGCACGGGCCTGCTGAGTGCGCGGACCTTGCCGCCGCCGTCGAAGAACGCCGTGGCGTCCGGACACAGCAACGACTCAAGCAGTTCGGCATCCTCGTCCGCACAGGCCTGGCGGACGGTGCGGGCGAGGAGATCGTGCTCGTCCGGTGGGGTGGAGCGGGAGCGCTGCCTCCGAATACTGTGCCGGGCACGGTCGGCGAGCTCTACGCACTCGGACTCCGGGCGTCCCACGATGTCGGCCACCGCACCGGAGGCCATCCCGAAGACGTCATTGAGCACGAAGGCCGCCCGCTCGGCCGGCGACAGGGAGTCCAGCGCGTTCAGCAGAACCCGGCTGACCTCCTTTGCCAGGCCCGCCTGAGCTCCCTCGGCGTCTCCCGTCCTCGTGAGGTGCGCCTCGGGCCGGCGGTCCCCCTGACCGGTCGCACCCCGGCGGGGGTGAGCGAGCAGGCCGAGACAGATCCCGCCCGCGGTCTTCGCGAGCCAGTACCGGGGAGTTGGGATTTCCCCACGCTCCGCCTCGGACAGCCCGTACCACCGACGGTAGGTCTCACCGACGACGCTCTCCGCCTCACCGGAGCTGCCCAACATCCAGTAGGTGACTTCCAGCAGGTGCCGACGCTCATCGAGCAACTCCGCGACCGGCACCGAGTCAGCATGATCCATACGGCATCCTCCCCCTCACAAGGCACGGCGCTGCACGGCCGCACACACCGATCCCGTCAACCTTCGCGAGGGCTTCATTCCTCGGCTCAATCCTTTGACCGGGTATGCACGCGTCGTGTGACATCAGCCATCCCACCTGCGCCCGCTACGGAAGAACCCCCAGGCCCGGAACGGCCGCATCGGCTCCGGCCGCCCGTGCGTCCGGCTCGGAATTGCCGTCGGTGCCGTTCCCGGCGGTCCGGACGACCCTCGGAGGGCAGTTCGCCTCCGTCGGACCGCGGTGTGCCGAAGAGTGACCAGTCGGGCCAGGACCGTGCAACACAGGCCCGGCGATGAAGCGTTGGAGTCGACTTCGTCACAGAAGCCGGGGGCATCCGGTCTTCACTCGCGGCAGCGGTGTGGCCCACGAAGGCGACCGAACGCTGCTGTCGCCCGGCGTGTTGTCGGTGCGAGGTGCGGGTGTGACTCGAACGTCGAAAGAGAGGACCTGGCTGTGCTCGTTGTTCCGGATCCGAAGGTCGTCAGAAGGCTGCTGACCCGGTACGCGTCTCTGCGGATCGCGCTCGCCGAAGACGGGTGGCGGGAAGGTGCACGTGAGCTTGAGGACGTGAGTTACACGCTGTGCATCACGATGGGAACCCGGAACGTGCGCGAGGCGATAGCGGCCGCGGACACGCTGCTCGTGGCCCGGGTCAGGCGGAACAGTGTCCAGGAGCCGGACAGCGCGGACGGTTCGCCGGCGGTCCCCTCCGGCTGCTCCGGGCTCGTTGACGGATCCTCTGTCACTCCGTAGAGGTTCGCGCTCGCCTGTTTCGCCGCCGGATCGAGGCATCCGCCTCGGCACGACGGCGAAGTCCTGGTCGTAGCAGGGTCGGTGGGTGGCGGGGGGGGTGGCCGCGGGCGTCACGGCCGGGTTCGCCGCAGGGGACGTACCGCCCGGAGTCCGTCCGCGCTTTGGTCGGCCGCCGGGCGTGCGTGCGTGCTTACGCGTCGCCTTCCGAGGGATGGGCGAACCGGGTCAGCAATCCGGTCAACTGCTCGCGCTCGTCCGGTCCCAGGCCGGTGACCAGACGCTCGGCCAGCGGCTCCGCCGCCACATGCGCCGCGTCGAACAACTCGACACCCCGGGGCGTGATCTCCACCGCCCTCACCCGCCGGTCACCCGGCACCGCCTTGCGCACGGCCAGCCCCATGCGCTCCAGGTCGTCCACGACCCGCATGATCCCCGCCTTGTCCGAGCCCGTCGCCGACCCCAGGTCCCGCTGCACCGTGGGCCCGCGGTCGACCAGCACCAGAAGCACCGCGAAATGCCGCAACTCGATACCGAGCGGGCGGAGCGCCTCCGTCATCACCCCCGCCGCCCGCCAGTGCGCCCGCCGCAGCAACAGGCCGAGAGCGAAAGGTGAAGTGTCCCCGGGACGGTCGGTCGCACGCGAGCCGCTCGAGGGGCGAGGAGCATCGGCAGTCACAGTTCCAGGCTATCAGCTACCCATTCATCCGATACGGTATCGTTTGAAACAAACTATGGCGGTCACGCCTCATGCAATCGCAGGGCGGCCGTAGCGTTCGCGAGCCTGGACAACCGTCTCCGGGGCGACTGCGCCCACCCGTGCCAACTGGTCCAGGGCGGCGACGACGATCGACTCGGCGTCGACGTGGAAATAGCGGCGTACGGCATCACGGGTGTCCGACAGCCCGAAGCCGTCCGTGCCCAGCGACGTGTAGTCCTGCTCCACCCACTGGCTGATCTGGTCGGGCACCTGCCGCATCCAGTCGCTGACCGCCAGAACGGGCCCTGACGTGCCCGACAGCGCGGCCGTCACGTACGGAACCCGCTCCTCGCCCCGAAGCCGCGCCCGGTCGGCACTCATGCCGTCGCGGCGCAGCTCCGTCCAGGAGGTCACCGACCACACGTCGGCCCGGACCCCCCACTGGGACATGAGCAGCTCCTGGGCCTCCAGCACCCAGTGGACGGCCGTGCCGGAAGCCAGCAACTGGATGCGCGGTCCCGCGCCCAGCGGCTCCGCCTGCCGGAACCGGTACATGCCCCGGAGGATCCCCTCCTCGACCTCCGGCCCGGTTGGCATGGCAGGCTGCCGCTTGGGCTCGTTGTAGACCGTCAGGTAGTAGAAGACGTCCTCGGGCTGGTCGCCGTACATCCGTCGCAGCCCTTCCCTGACGATCACCGCGATCTCGTACGCGAAGGCGGGGTCGTAGCTCACCGCGGCCGGATTCACGGATGCCAGCAGGTGGGAATGTCCGTCGGCGTGCTGCAGCCCCTCACCTGTCATCGTCGTACGGCCGGCGGTCGCCCCGATGACGAACCCGCGCCCCATCTGGTCCGCCAGGGCCCAGAACTGGTCGCCGGTTCGCTGGAAACCGAACATGGCGTAGAACATGTAGAACGGGATCATGGGCTCGCCGTGTGTGGCGTACGAGGTCGCCGCGGCGGTGAACTCGGCCATGGAGCCGGCCTCGGTAATGCCCTCGTCGATGAGCTGGCCGTTCTTGGCCTCGCGGTAGTAGAGCAGCTGATCCGCGTCGACCGGTTCGTAGGTCTGGCCGTGCGGCGAGTAGATGCCGGCTGTCGGGAACAGGGATTCCATGCCGAACGTGCGGGCCTCGTCGGGGATGATCGGCACCCAGCGCCGCCCGGTCTCCTCGACCCGCATCAGGTCCTTGACCAGCCGGACAAGAGCCATGGTGGTGGCCACCTCCTGTTTGCCGAAGCCCTTCGCCAGCGACTCGAAGGGGGCGGCCGGGGGCTGCTGCATCGGCTTGGCGACCACCTTGCGCACCGGGGCCGGCCCTCCCAGAGCCGTACGCCGATCGCGCAGGTACCGCACCTCTTCCGAATTCTCACCCGGGTGCCAGTACGGCACCAGGTCGCCGCTCAACGCGCTGTCGGGAATGGGAAGTTCAAGCACGTCCCGCATGTCACGGAACTGCGCCATGGTCAGCTTCTTCATCTGGTGATTGGCGTTGCGGGACTCGAAGCCCGCGCCCAGCGTGTGCCCCTTCACCGTCTGGGCGAGGATGACGGTCGGTGCGCCACGGTGCTGGACTGCGGCGCGATAGGCGGCATGGACCTTGAGCGGTTCGTGCCCGCCCCGCGAGTTCTCGAACAGATCGGTGAGCTGGGCGTCGCTGAGCCGAGCGGCGATGCCGGAGAGCGCGTCGCCGGTGAAGAAGTGCCTGCGTAGGTAGGCGGCGTCCCGCGCGGCGTACGTCTGCATCTGGGCGTCGGGTACCTCGCCCAGGCGGTGGACGAGGGCCCCCGTGGTGTCCTGTCGCAGCACGGCGTCCCAAGCCTCGCCCCAGAGGGACTTCACGACGTTCCAGCCCGCTCCGCGGAACCGGCCCTCAAGCTCCTGAACGATCTTGGAATTCGACCGTACGGGGCCGTCCAGGCGCTGCAGGTTGCAGTTGACGACGAAGGTGAGGTTGTCGAGCCCCTCGCGGGCGGCGAGCGCCAACGCGGCCATCGCCTCGGGCTCGTCCATTTCCCCGTCCCCGAGGAATGCCCATACACGGGACCCGGATGTGTCCTTGATGCCGCGCGCGTGCAGGTAGCGGTTGAACCGAGCCTGGTAGATGGCGGCGAGCGGACCAAGCCCCATGGAGACGGTCGGAAACTCCCACAGCCACGGCAGGCGGCGGGGGTGGGGGTAGGACGGCAGTCCGTGGCCGCCGGCCTCGCGTCGGAAACCGTCCAACTGCTTCTCGTCGAGGCGCCCCTCCAGGAACACGCGGGCGTAGATGCCGGGCGAGGCATGCCCCTGCACGTACAGCTGATCGCCCGACCCGTCCCCGTTCTTGCCTTTGAAGAAATGGTTGAACCCGACCTCGTAGAGCCATGCCGCCGAAGCGTAGGTGGCTATGTGGCCGCCGAGCCCCAGGCGGGAGCCGCGTGTCACCATCGCTGCCGCGTTCCAGCGGTTCAAGGCGGTGATCCTGGACTCCACGGCGACATCACCGGGGAAGACCGGCTGCGCGGACGCCGGGATCGTGTTGATGTAGTCCGAGGACAGGAGTCCGGGCAGGGCGATCCCGGACCTGGCCGCGTGCTCGTGCACCCGTCGCAGCAAGTACACCGCCCGGTGCGGCCCTGCGTTCCGCACGACGGCGTCGAGTGATGCCTGCCATTCGGCGGTCTCCTCGGTGTCCCCGTCGGGTAGTTGGTCGAGCTCGCTCGTCGCAGAGAACTCGGTGGGCCGGGACGGATCACTCATGGCGGCCTTTCTGTCACAGCGTGGGCAGGGGAGAGACCGACTGCCGACATGGAGATGCTCCGGTGTCGACCGGTCAGAGATGTGCGTGGATGGGGTGAAGTCAGCCGTTCACCACACCTTGGACCGCCCTCGTGCCACCTTTGTGACAGTCCTCGACGTCACGCGATCAACGTGTGTGCACCGTGCCGCGTGATGCGTTCGAGTACGCCTGGCCCGAGACTGCTGAAGTCCTGCCGGGCGCGACCCGCAGCTGGGCCGTACGCCATGACATGGCCACTGAGACCTGCATCACACCGCTCTTCGGTGTCACACCTTGCCGGGCTGTCCGGTCAGTGGTGCGTACCAGCAATTTCATCTGGAGGGCCAATGGACGCACGCCTCAACTACTACGGCAATCCCTTCGCGGGCAAGGTGCTCAAGCAGTTCTTCACGGCCAGCAAGGCGCTGGCGGACTCGACGCTGCCGGCCACCATTCAGTATCTGGTGGAGGTCCGCGCCAGCCAGATCAACGGCTGCGGCTTCTGCACCGACATGCACACCAAGGAGGCCACCCACGCCGGGGAGTCCTCGGTGCGGCTCAACCTGATCGCCGCCTGGCGGGAGGCGACGGTCTTCACCGAGGCCGAGCGCGCCGCGCTGGAACTGGCCGAGCAGGGCACCCGCGTCGCGGACGCGGCCGGTGGTGTCACCGACGAGGCCTGGGCGAACGCCGCCAAGCACTTCGACGAGGACCAACTCGCCGCGCTGACGACCCTCATTGCCCTCATCAACGCCTACAACCGCATCAACATCATCACCCAGCAGCCGGCCGGCAGCTACAAGGTCGGCATGTTCGGCTGAGCCAGGGCCGGGCCCGTACGGCGTGGACGCATGTCGACACGCATCACCGTGCCGCGACCGGCGACCCGCTGCGCGCGAAGCGGGAGGCTCACGGCGTGTCACAGATGCGGTCCACGCTCTGTCTTCGCTGTGAAGCAAGTTGTTGTGAGCCCGGAACCACCGACGCGAGATCGTCCGTTCCGGGCCGGTCTACGGAGGTGTAGCACCATGCACGAAATGCACTCAGAGGACGGCTTCGGACCCAAGATGCTGGCGGACGTCAAGCCGCCTTTCGTTCCCGAGGGCGCGTCGGGAATGACTGTCCTCGTCGAGTGGGCTCCCGGCGACCCCGGGACTCCTCCGCACCGCCACTCGGGGCCGTGTTTCGGCTACGTCCTCGAGGGCGCGGTCCGGTGGGAGCTCGAGGGTGAGCCGGAGCACGTGATCAAGGCCGGTGAGACGTTCTGGGAGCCGGGCGGTGAGATGATCCACTACCAGAACGGCAACGCCTCGTCGGACGCGCCGGCCAAGTACATCGTGTTCATGATGTGCGCGCCGGACCAGCCGATGCTCACCCTGGTCGACGACGAGGAACTGAAGGAACGGGCCCACCTGCGCGCCCCGCGGCCCACCGACTGACCGCCCGCGCACAGGCCGGTTCCGAACGGCGTGGGTACGGCTCGCTGACAGCGCTGTTCGCGGCTACGGCGGTCCCCGCACCGCGGCATGCCGGCGTGCCTTGGACGGCGCAGCCGAGTCGGCCATCTTCAACCGCGGTTCCCCAGCAGCACCGTCATGGCCCTTGCCGTGGCGGTGCTGCGGGCTCCGAGCGCGGCCGACTCGTCCGGTGCCCGGCCATCGTGACAGCATGTCGGGCTTCAACCGTGCGCCCCGGGAGGCATCCGCCAAGGTTCGCGCACTCGGTCCAGGGCGAGGACGGGCGACGACCGTCGCCACCCGGGACCCCGCCTCGATCGCCAGGGCCGAAGCGGTCGACGGCCGAACCCGGCGTTCACCTGCACGAAGGTCCGTGCGCGCGGAACTCCTGACGGTGCAGGGCCTCGTCGTGGCCGAACAGGGACGGCTGGGCTGCGGGTGCGGCCGGCGAAATGCGTCAGAGCCCCCGCCGGCCCCTGGACGGTTCACCCGCGTCCTGCCGCGACCTGGGCCGATGATTCACCAAGTCGCGGCACGAACCAATGACCCGACCGTCGGCACTTTCGAAGAGGCCCGGCACAGGCCTGCTCGCATGGTCAGGGCTGAGGCACTCGCCAGGCGAGCCGCACGCCACCGACTGTCACAACAGCGGGGACGTGTCTGTCAACTGACTGTCCGGATCCGGAAACCTCCCTACGCGAAGGTGCACCAAATATGGCATACGACACTACCAGTCCGTTGGGCTCTGCCCATGGCCCGGAGTCTGGTATCGCATGGCGGCTCGGCGCGAAGCGGCCGCGTGACGTGAAAGGGCCGACGGACGCGATCTTTCCCGCGTCGGTCTCGGCTCAGCGCCCTGCCGTGTACTGCGTCGCTGACGGAGTCATGCCATGACCGAGCGGACCAGGTTGCCCAATCTGTCCACCGACAAGGACTTCGACGGCAAGGCCTTCGCCCCGATCTACACCGCGTCCGTGACGGTGAGCGGGGGGATGGTCAGTCACGGGCGGGCCTCGGGAAGGGCCCGCTCGGGGGACGGAGTCCTGGATCTCCACCTGCGCATGCCCGAGGAACTGGGAGGAGACGGCCAGGGGACGAATCCCGAGCAGTTGTTCGCCGCCGGCATGGCCGCCTGTTTTCACGGGGCGCTGAGTCTGGTCGCACGACAGGCCGCGCTCGACCCCGCGGCGATCTCCGTGGTGGCGACCGTGGCTTTTGGACGGGACCCGGAAGACGGCGGCTACTTGTTGCACATCGACCTTGAGGTCAGGTGGCCGGACGTCGACGTTGCCGTCGCCGCCCCGCTCGTGGAGAAGGCCGATTCGCTGTGCCCCTACACGAAGATGGCCCTGCGGGGAACACCGACAAGCATCAGACTGGCCTCATAGCCGACGGCGAACGCTTCCTGTCCAGCTGTACGTCGTTTCCGTAGCCGTTGTGTGCGTCAGGCCGGCACACGACGGCTACGGAGACGGGATACCGACTCGCCCGTCGCCGGTCGACCACCCGAAGCATCGCGCCCGCCACCCCTTGCCTTGGCAGTGGTACGAGCATCCACCCGCAGGTGCTCGAGCAATCCCCTGGCCGTTGAACGACATCCGGCCGGTCGCGCACGTCGGGCAGACCCAGCCGCGGCCCTCGTGAGTCCACGTTCACAGCGCATCCGGGGCCACCGGCGGAACCCCGGACCCCGGTTCCATCGCCACCTTGCTCTGCTGGATGATCTCCTGGACGTGAAGCTCGATCTCCTGCGGATTCAGGCCGAGCGCCTTGCCTATGTGCACCGTCCAGACCTCGGCGCGAAGACTGGTCTCGAAATCCAGGTCGGCCCGGACGTTTTCACGTGCGGCTTGCCGATTCTGGCTCACCATGACGAACGTGGACAGAAAGATGGCCTCCAGGCTCACGATCATGGTGAGCAGCCCGAACGGGTAGGGGTCGAAGACCGCGCCGGAGCCGAACGGCCTGAGGTTGAGGGCGATCCACACCGCGAACCAGACGGCATGGACGTACACGAAGCCCATCGTGCCCGCAAAGGCGGTGATCGCGTCCGCGAACCGGTCCTGCGACGTGCGCATCCTGGCGAACGCCAGCCGCTCGTGGCGCAGGCGGAGGTCGAGGCGTCCAGCAGCGCCGGAAGCGGAACTCGGCCGGAAGGCCGGGCCTCCGGGGTGAAGGGTCATTCCCACCTAAGCCTCATTTCCTCACCGGGGACGCCGACGCCACCAGCCGCCCATGGCCTCGCGGCTTGTGGCATCTTCAGCTCCTTTGCCCGGCGGAGACGATCAGTGGTCAGCCGGCTCGCCAAGGCGGTGGTCGACTGGAGGTATGACCGTGTAGCCCACGAGGTTGTGACGGCCGACGCCTGACCCGCCCGGCTCGTCGCTGGGGTGGGGCACCGCGGGAGCACGGTCGCAGTGGCCCGCTGACGGGGAGCCACGAAAGGTGTCACAGATTCCGGAACGTCCCGGTCGTACTGAGTGACAATCCCTCGGCGATCGGAGTAGATCGTGGCAATCAGCGAACGACGTATTTCCACCGCGGTGCTGGTGATCGGAACCGGAGGTGCCGGGCTGCGAGCGGCAATCGAACTGGCCGAGGCCGGTGTCGACGTCCTCGCGGTCGGCAAGCGCCCCAAGGAGGACGCGCATACGGCGCTCGCCGCCGGAGGAATCAACGCTGCCCTCGGCACCATGGATCCCGAGGACAGCTGGCAGCAGCACGCAGCCGACACGCTCAAGGAGAGTTATCTGCTCGCCGATCCCCGCACCGTGGAGATCGTCGCCCAGGGCGCCGCTCGGGGCATCGGCGACCTGGAACGCTACGGCATGGCCTTCGCTCGCGAGGAGGACGGACGGATCTCCCAGCGCTTCTTCGGCGCGCACAAGTTCCGGCGGACCGCGTTTGCCGGCGACTACACCGGTCTGGAGATCCAGCGCACCCTCATCCGGCGCGCGGACCAGCTGAACGTTCCGGTGCTCGACGGTGTCTACATCACCCGGCTCCTGGTCCACGACGGCGCCGTCTTCGGTGCCTACGGCTTCGATCTCACCGATGGAACGCGGTACCTGATCCACGCCGACGCCGTCATCCTCGCCGCTGGTGGTCACACCCGCATCTGGCGGCGAACGTCCTCTCGGCGCGACGAGAACACGGGCGATTCGTCCCGCCTGGCCGTGGAGGCCGGCGCCCGTCTGCGCGACCCCGAACTGGTGCAGTTCCATCCCTCCGGGATCATCGAGCCCGAGAACGCGGCCGGCACCCTCGTCAGCGAGGCCGCGCGCGGTGAGGGCGGCATCCTGCGCAACGCGCTCGGCGAGCGGTTCATGAACCGCTACGACCCTGCGCGCATGGAGTTGTCGACCCGTGACCGCGTGGCCCTGGCCTCCTACACGGAGATCAAGGAAGGGCGGGGGACGCCCAAGGGCGGAGTGTGGCTCGACGTCTCCCATCTGCCACGGCAGACGATCATGACGCGTCTCCCCCGGGTCTACCAGACCCTGCTCGATCTGCAGATGCTGGACATCACCCGCGATCCCATCGAGATCGCGCCCACCGCGCACTATTCGATGGGTGGGGTGTGGGTACGGCACGAGGACCACAGCACCGACGTACGCGGTCTGTACGCCATCGGTGAGGCGTCGAGCGGCCTGCACGGTGCCAATCGCCTCGGCGGGAACAGTCTCATCGAACTGCTGGTCTTCGGCCGCATCACGGGCCAGGCGGCCGCCGCCTACTCGCGGTCCCTGACCGCCCAGCTGCGGTCGGCGTCGGCTGTCGCACAGGCCCGCGCGGAGATCGACGATCTGCTGGTGGCCGACGGACCGGAGAACGTCCGCGCCCTGCAGCGCGCCATCCGCAACACCATGACAGAGCACGCCGGAGTCGTACGCGACGAAGAAGGCCTGCGCGCCGGGCTCGAAGAACTCGCGGCGATCGAGAAGCGGATGGAGGACGTCGGTGTGCACCCGGACATCGCCGGCTTCCAGGATCTCGCGCACGCCTTTGATCTGAAGTCCGCGGCACTGTCGGCCCGGGCCACCCTCGAAGCGGCACTTGAGCGTCGCGAGACCCGCGGCTGCCACAACCGCAGCGACTACCCCCACCTGGACCCCGCTCAGCAGGTCAACCTCGTGTGGTCGCCGACGGCCGGTATCACCCGCGAGAGCATTCCTGCCGTCCCTGACGAGATTTCCTCTCTGATGGCAGAGGTCTCGACCGATGGAAAGCTCGCCGAATAGCGCCGTTCCACGGCCGGGTGGAAAGCCTCGCTTTTCTCGATTCTTACGAAACCCTGTCACAAACAGATCTACCTGTCCGGTCTCTCCCAGTGCAGACCGAAATTCTTTCGGCGCCGACGAGGAAATCGTCACAGCCGTGCGCCGCGGCATGAATGTCTACGAAAGGACACCGCTATGAAGGTCGTAGTGATCGGTGGAACCGGGCTCATCGGCACGAAGCTGATGGGCAAGCTCGACGAGTACGGGCATGAGGCGGTCGCGGCCTCGCCCAACACCGGGGTCAACACTCTGACCGGCGAAGGGCTGACCGAGGCACTGCGGGGCGCGTCGATCGTGATCGATGTGTCCAACTCCCCCTCGTGGGGCGACGAAGACGTCATGAACTTCTTCCGCACCTCGACCACCAATCTCCTGCGGGCCGAGGCGGACAGTGGTGTGACGCACCACGTGGCGCTGTCCGTGGTCGGTACCGACCGCCTTCAGGAGAGCGGCTACTTCCGTGCCAAGCAGGCACAGGAAGAGCTGATCAAGGCCTCCGCCATCCCGTACTCCATCGTCCACGCCACTCAGTTCTTCGAATTCGTCAACGGGATCGCGGACATCTCGACCGAGGGCGACACCGTGCGTCTGGCCCCTGTCAAGTTCCAGCCCATCTACTCCGACGACGTGGCCGCGGCCGTCGGCCGCACCGCGGTCGGCGCCCCGGTCAACGGAGTGGTGGAGGTCGCCGGCCCGGACGTGTTCCAGCTCGACGAACTCATCCGTCAGGTACTCGCCGACAAGGGCGACACCCGCACGGTCGTCACGGACCCGAGCGCCCCGTACTCCGGTGCCGAGCTGACGGAGACCACGCTCGTGCCAGGTCCTGAAGCGCATATCGCCGAGACCCGGTTCACCGAATGGCTCGGGCAGCAGCGATAGGCCCTGCGAGTGGCCCCTGGCGGCAGTCAGGGGCCGGCCCGGACGCACATTCTCCGCAGAATGCGCCCCTGTCCGAGATCCACACACGAAGGAACCGGCTCGCCATGTTCAACCGCATGGAAACCACCGTCTGCCGCACCGCCTCCTTTGCGGGGTTGACCGGCGTCTACGCCATCGACCCGGTCCACAGCACCATCGGGTTTTCCGTCCGGTACGGCATGGTCACGAACGTGCGCGGCAAATTCACCGCCTTCGAGGGGATAGTCAAGCTCGACGGAGAATTTCCCACTCGGTCCGAGGCCTACCTCAGTGCCCAGACCTGTAGCGTTGACACGGGTTATCCGGAACGTGACGCGCATGTCGCCGGCCCGGATTTCCTCGATGCTGCGACGTTCCCTCTCATGAGCTTCCGCTCGGGCGGAATCCTCCATGCCGGTCACGACCGCTTCCGCATGGCGGGACACCTCCTGATCAAGGACATCGAACTGCCCGTTCAGGTCGACCTCGAGTTCCGCGGTGCGAGCCGGGACGCTCACCGTCACAACCGTGTCGGTTTCACGGGCACGGCCACCTTGCAGCGTTCCGACTGGGGGCTTGACGGCAACCGGGCCCTGGCCTCGGGCGGAGTTCTGATCAGCGACAAGGTGAAGGTGACGCTCGACATCCGTGCCGTGCGGCTGGACCGGGCGCAAGGCGCATAGGCCGCGATACGCCGGCCTGCGTATCCGGCAGAAGGACACACGATGACGCAAGCCGCGGAGAACGGCATCGACCTGGCGGCCACAGTCGTAGCGCTGTCCGCCGAAGCCGCCGAACTTCAAACGCGTATCGACGCGCTTCGCGAAGAACTCGTGGCGCTCGACGTGCAGATGGAAGCCATCACCGCCGCGCTGCGGCAGCCTCGGTCCCGTTGAGCAGTCGAACGGACCCGGGCCGTCCGGCACTCGGCGCCGACCGGCCGTGCCGTCCGCGCGGCTCACACAACCTGAGCACTCGCTGTCCGCACCCTGAAGCGGCAGTCCTCGAATAGCTCGCTGATCCGAGCCGGCCCGTGGCCGCGCCCATGTCCGGCAAGCCCGGGACGGCTCTCTCCCCCGGTCTGCCCTGCCATGACTTGCGACAGCGCGCTGTCGCAACCAATGCCGATCCGGTTCTCCGGAAACGGCCGAACTTCAATCTGTGCCTCGAAAGGGCCTTTCATGAACCGTAGTTCTCTCTACCGACGCACCCGTACTTCGCTCACCGCCCTGGCTGCGGCGAGCGTCGGAGCCGCTCTCCTCGTCGCCACGGTGGGCCCCGCGAGTGCGTCGAGCTCGCCGTCCTCGGCCACCTCGCCCACCCGGTCCGCCGCTGCGAGCAAGCCGACCGTGGTACTCGTTCACGGCGCCTGGGCCGACGGATCGAGCTGGAACGGCGTCATTTCCCGGCTGCGGAGCCAGCGGTACCACGTCGTGGCCCCGCCGAACCCGCTGCGCGGTGTGAGCAGCGATGCCGCTTACCTGGCCGACTACCTCAAGACGGTCAAGGGCCCGATCGTACTGGTCGGCCACTCGTACGGCGGCATGGTCATCACGAACGCCGCCCTCGGCAACGCCAACGTCAAGGCGCTCGTGTACATCGACGCCTTCATCCCGGCGAAGGGCCAGTCCGCAGGGGAGATCGCCGGTTCCCAGCCCGGTTCGGGAGTGATCGTGCCGGATCCGACGTCGGTGTTCAACCTCGTCCCCTTTCCGGGCGCATCGGCCGGGGACGCGGACCTCTATCTGAAGCCGCAGGTCGTGCGGTCCTCGTTCGCCCAGGATCTGTCCGCACGACAGCAGAACCAGATCGTTGCGGCCCAGCGCCCACTGGCAGCTTCCGCGGTCAGCCAGCCGTCCGGTGACCCAGCGTGGAAGACGATCCCTTCGTGGGCTCTGATCGGGCGCCAGGACAAGATCATTCCGGCCGCTGCGCAGGAGACGACGGCGAAGGTCGCGCACGCCAAGGTGCAGGAGATCGACTCCTCGCACCTCTCTCTGGTCTCCCATCCCGGCGCCGTGGCCAACCTCATCACCACCGCGGCCCGCACCAGCTGATCCGCACGACCGCCCGATCCTGGTGGCGGCGGTCGCCACCGGGATCGGGCAAGCCGTGCGAACACACCACTGCGCTGTCGGCTCGGCGCCCGGCCGGGCCCCTTCGGGCCGGACCGCGCGATGTTCCCCGCCCTCGCCCGGCACTTGCCAGGCGAGAGCGATCCGGCCGACGCCCAACGGGGCAGGCCGCTGCGGGTCCGCGGCGTGCCTGGAGTGCCTCCGGCCACCGTCGACGGATGTCCCACCCGTGATCGGCGTGTGCAGCCCTGTGAGCGGGGAGACCGCTCAGTGCTCACCGGCCGGGCCCGGCCACAACGCCCGCACCGCGTCAGGCACCTCGGCCACCACAGCCTGATCGAGCAGGGCCGCCTGGAGGATGTAGCCGGGGAGGATGGAGACCATCGTTGATGCGATCCCCTCGGCCGTCGCGTTCGCGGGCAGTCCACCGCTTTCCTGGTGGTCACGGACCATGGTGACCAGATGTGCGCGTATGCGGCCCATGAGATGGTCGAGCTTGCGCGCCAGCGAGCGGTTGCGCATGGCCTCTCCCCAGACCAGAACCGCGAGGCCGGCCACGTCCTTCTCGACCGACTTGGCCCGAATCACGTCGAGCAGGTCCGCCAGGACCTCCCCGATGGACTGGCCCTGCCGGTTCGTGGCGATGGCGAGCGTGTTGTCGAGGACATCACGCATGTTCTCCTCGGCGATCGCGAGGATCATCTCGTCCTTGCTGGTGAAGTGCCGATACACCGCACCCGCGGACAGCCCTGACTCCGCGAACAGGTCCTGCATGGACGTGGAGTGGAACCCGTCGCGGAGGAAACAACGGCGCGCCGCGTCCAGGATCTGCGCGCGACGGGCGTCCATGTGCTGCTGGGTGACCTTGGGCATGAGGCCAGCCTAACAAAGAAAACGAACATTCGTATTGACGTTTACCGATGAAGCGGGCCAGACTGGGCACTCAAGAAAAACGGTCATTCTTTTTTTGTGAGGCCAGGCTGTGAGTAACCCCTTGTCACGACACCGGGCATGGCGGGAAGTGGCCATCGCCGCCGTGGTGCTGCCCATAGCGATCACGCTGGCGGTGATGGCGTTCGCCTGGCCGGCGGGGCGGATCTCGCCGCGCGACGTGCCGGTCGGGATCGTGGGCACGGGTCCGGCCGGCCAGCGCGCGGTGGAGGGGCTGACCCATGAGATGCCCGGCGCGTTCGACTTCCACCTCTATCCCGACCAGCTGGCCGCGCGGTCGGCGATCAAGAACCGGGATGTCTACGGCGCCTTCGCCATCTCCGGCCACAGCATCACGGTGCTGAAGGCCACCGCCGCCGGCCCCTCCGTGGCCCAGCTTCTGACCGATGTCGGACAGCAGTTGGCCGACAAGGCCACCCAGCAGCTGGCCGCCCGGCAGCAGGCCGTCGAGGCGAAGGCCGCCGAGCAGGAGGCCGGCGGTGCGCATTCCCCGGCGAAGGCCCACAAGCAGGCGGCCGCCCAACAGGGCGCCGCTCGGCGGAAGGCCGCCCCGCGGGGAGCCGCCGGCGCTGATTCCTCGGTGAAGGTCCTCGCGAAGGCGATCGACGTGGTGCCCGTCGCCACGGAGGACCCCCGGGGCGCGGTGTTCAGCTCCTCGGTTTTCCCGCTCACGATCTGCGGCATCCTGATCGGGGCGTTTGTCACGATGGCTCGCGGCCTGGCCCGCCCACGCCACCGAGTGCTGACCCTGCTCGTCGCATGCTCCGTAGCGGCCCTCGGCGTCTATCTCGTGGCCCAGGGTTTCCTCGGGGCGCTGCCCCACCATCACGTGGCCACGTGGGCGATCCTGTCGCTCGACCTGCTCTCCGTCAGCGCCACCGCCGCCGGCGTGATCCGACTTCTCGGGCCGGCGGGCCTCGGGCTCAGCGCCGCGATCATGGTCTTCGTCGGAAACGCCTTCTCCGGCGCCACCTCCGCCCCGGAGATGCTTCCCAAGGGCGTGGAGTCCGTCGGCCAGTGGCTGCCCCCGGGCGCCGGAGCCAGTCTGCTTCGCGACACCGCGTACTTCGACGTCAACGCCGACGCCGGCCACCTCGCCGTCCTCGCCCTGTGGAGCGTCTGCGGACTCACGGCGGTCTTGTTCGGCCACTGGGTCATCAGGGAAGGCCGCGGCACGGAGACCGGCGCGCCGGTCTCCGGGGAGTTGCTCCCGGCCCTGCCCGGGTCCGGCACCGCTGTGCCGGTTCGGCGTCACGCGCACGCCCACGCCCGTCGCCATGACGACGACGACTGACGCCGAGCGCGTGATCTGCGCAATCAGGCCCTGACCGCCAGCAACTTCGGCACAGTACGGATACCCACCATGACTACCTCACAACACCCTCAGCCGGCACGCCGGACCACGCGTCCGCAGTCAGCCGATGAATCTCCGGCCATCACTCGGGCCTTCACCCTGCTCAGCAGACGCTGGAACGGCCTGATCCTCATGGCTCTGGCCAAAGGCCCGTCCGACTTCGCAGAGATTCGCGAGCGCGTCCCCGGCATCACCAACCGCATGCTCACCCAGCGGCTCCAGGAACTGACCGCGATCGATCTGGTCGCCCAGGACGTCCGGCCCGAGCTGTCATCGCGAACCCGTTACGCACTCTCTCCACACGGCAACGCTTTCCTCATCCCCCTGGCCATTCTGTTCCTGTGGGCGGAAGATCACCTTCCGGAAAGCGGCTCACCGGCATCTGATCAACCGGCCGCACCAGGCCACTGACCTCCCAATCCGCGCCGGCAGCAGGAGTTGCAGGCGGACACGGACACATGCCTCAGCGGGGTCGACCGGCACCCGTATGAAAGGGAGCACCGTTCACGACCTCGGCAGGGCAAGAACCGGCGGCGACTTCGCCGCCGTCTGCGGGATCCGACCAAGCACGCGGAAGTAGCGGGCCGGGTCCCCAGGGCATGGTGTGGATCACGAGGGGTTTCGAGACACCCAACACTTCCCAGGGCCCGGATCACCGCTGGGTGGTCGGGGCCCCGTCATGCCTTCCTGCCTCGCGACGATCACCGCGCCACTTCTCACGATGCGAACGCTTCCGCGTGGCCGGCCGCACTGGGCGGGAACCGACACCGCCGCAATCTGTAGCATTGCGCGCATATTGTTGCATTCAGTGGTCTTGTGACTGGCAGGGGGACGTAGAGCAGACGAGGGAGATGGGTGAACTTGGACGTCTACGAGGCGGTCACGAGCCGACGAGCCGTACGTGGATTCACCGACCGGCCCGTTCCGAGAGAGGTACTGGAGCGGGTGCTCTCCGCCGCGGCTTGGGCGCCGTCCGGGTCGAACCTCCAACCCTGGCACGTCTACCTGCTGACCGGCCGACCGCTGGCCGAACTCAAGGAACTCGCCGGCGAGCGCGTGACCGCGTGCGATCCCTGGGACGAGCGGGAATACGAGATGTACCCGCCGACCCTGAAGTCCCCCTACCGCGAGCGCCGATCCGCCTTCGGTGCGGAGCGCTACAGCGCACTCGGTATCGCGCACGAGGACTGGGAGGCGCGCCAGCGGGCCGCTTCCGCGAACTGGCAGTGCTTCGGCGCGCCCGCCGCCCTGTTCTGCTACGTCGACCGCGGTCTGGGCCGGCCCCAGTGGTCCGACGTGGGCATGTATCTGCAGACCGTGATGCTGCTGCTGCGCGCCGAAGGCCTGCACAGCTGCCCGCAGATGGCGTGGTCGGTCTATCGCCGGACCGTCGCGGAGGTCCTGTCACCCCCGCCCGACCTCATCCTCTTCTGCGGCATGTCGATCGGATTCGAAGACACCTCGGTGCCCTACACCCGTACCGGCCGAGCACCGCTCGACGAGACGGTCACATTTGTCGATGAATAGTCAGCGGTACCCGTGAGAACGCCGTTCCGACATCGCCGTCAGGCGGCGATCCCGCGCTCGTCCATGGCGTCCTCGACTATGCGCAGCCCCTCCATGCCCGGCAGCTTCGCGATGTGCGAGTCGATGTCGCGGATGAGTTTGCGGCCCTCCGGGCCCGCGAAGAGGTGCGTCATGACGTGCGTGACCTCGGTCTCGGACATGACGCCCGAGCCGACCGGGCCCCAGGCGTTTTCCAGCGCCAGCCGGGCGACCACGCGGGCCTTCCTGCTTGCCGCGAGCCGGTCA
The DNA here is from genome assembly GCF_040634235.1 of Streptomyces sp. NPDC007157. Taxonomy (NCBI): domain Bacteria; kingdom Bacillati; phylum Actinomycetota; class Actinomycetes; order Kitasatosporales; family Streptomycetaceae; genus Streptomyces; species Streptomyces sp. NPDC007157. The sequence goes on along the minus strand of NZ_JBEYFE010000004.1, from coordinate 378,465 downwards.
CGCGCCTGCGACGCGTAGAACGCGACGTGCTTCGTCTCCTGCTGTGCGATCCGCTTCAGCAGGGGTACCAGCACCGGGTGGCTCTCCAGCGCGGCAAGCCGGTGATACGCCGCCGTCGCCGACCACTCGTTCGCCGCGCCCCACGCCATGTGCACGGCGACGAAGTCGTTTCCGACCAGCCGACCGATCACCGTCTGCTTCACCGTCCCCAGGCGGTCCTTCCAACCGAGCTTCAGACGGGTCGCCTTGAGCTCGTCGAAGTCGACTCGGAGGCCGTGACGCTCCAGCACGGCCGCGAGTGCTTCGCCGTGCCAGAACTCCTCACGGTTCCACATCGTCATGAAAGCGCCCACCGCGGGTTCGTCGTGGGACGGGGTCGTCAGCAGATCACGCAGGTAGCACACCGTGTGGTATTCGATGTCACACATGTAGCGCAGCGTGCGCAACGTCTCCTCGGACAGTGGGCTGCGCTCGAACTCGTCGAAGTCGAGGTCGGCCCACTGCACGCCGGTGGAGTTCTTCGTGTACTTGTCTATGTCGAAAGCCATCAGTCGCTCTTCTCGTCGGTGCGCGTCGAAGTCGTCGCCCGTGCCGCGATGACGTCGCGGCGCACCCCCGAACCGCCCCTCTTCCAGCGGTGGATGTTCCAGTTCCTCTTGTGCGACTCGCGCGCCAGTCCGGCGTCGGGGTTGATCGCCGAGGGCTTGCCCAGCAGCGACAGCCATGGCAGGTCGGAGAGGCTGTCGCCGTAACCGTAGGACGCGGCGAGGTCGTAGCCTCCCTCCTCGGCGTACCGCAGAAGCCAGGCGGCCCTCGCCTCGTCCACAAGCGGCGGCTTCGCCAGGTAGCCGGTGAGCACACCGTCCCGCACGTGCACGGAGCTCCCGACGACCTCGTCGAACAGGTCGGCGAGCGGAGCGGCGAGAAGACCGATGGAGCCGGTGACCAGGACGGTGCGGTGACCTGCCGCACGGTGCTCGCGGATGCACGCCAGGGCGTCCGCGCTCATGTGCCGCAGCATCGTGTCGGCGTACCCGCGCTGTACGACCTCCTCAAGACGGGCGATGGACATGCCGCGGTAGCGGCGCAGGAACGCGCGGATGAACTCCCCACGGTCACGTCTCTCGGCGCGGAGGTAGCCGGGCAGTGCGGCGAGCAGGTCCACCGCCTCCTTCGGCCAGGCCGCCTTGCGGAAGCCCGCGGTGCGCACCCAGAGGTACTGCTCGACGATGTTGGAGTCGACGACGGTCCGTTCGAGGTCGAAGACCGCGAGTACATCGGTACGCCGCGGCAGTTCGCGTTTCGGGCGGGCGTTCGCCGGCCCGGAGGCCGCGGCCTTCCGACGACGGTAGGCCGCCGTCAGCTCGCTGATGGCGGGGAGGTGCACCTTCTGCAGGTACTCCTCCCAGTCGATCCGCTCCACATCGAAGCCGCGGTCCTCGCGCACCTCGGCCGGGAGGGCGTTGTTCAGCGCGCGGGTGTTGCGGTCGTCGAAGACGATCTCGGTCTGCGCATACGCGCGGTAGAGGTCGGTGAAGTTGCGGAGGGTGGCGATGCCGGCGCGCAGCTTCGCGTTCTCGGTCGCGAGAGCGCGCTTGCGCTCGTCGTTCGGCATCAGCCGCAGAGCGGCGTCCCAGAGGTCGGCCTTCTTCTTCGCCAGCCGGAGGCCTCGGTTGAACTTGCGCTCGCCCGAGAACTTCCAGGCCGGTACTTCGACGAATCCGTCGCCCTTGGGCAGCGGGTGCTGGGTGTAGTAGTCGCGTACGTTCTCGTACATGCGGTGGAAGGGCAGCGGATTCGACGCGCCCGAGGCGACGTGGAAGTACTTCGGCTCGTCGACGGGGGTCGGGTTGGCCGCCGCGGCGAGGATGGCGTTGACGACGAAATCGACGGGGATGACGTCGAGGATCGAGTCGGGCAGCCCCGGGAAGTCGGGCAGCTGGCCGCGGCCGTAGGCGAAGATCAGTGGATCGGCGACCTTGAAGCCGTCGATCCAGCCGGGGAACGGATGCTGGAGCGCGCTCTCGATGATCGCGGGCCGGACCACCGAAAGCCGGTGTCCGGCCTCGCCCCAGAGGTCTTCCGCGGCACGTTCGGCGAGCGCCTTCGTCAGGGTGTAGACGTCGGTCCACCCCAGACTCTGCGCACGCCGCCGGCCGGCGGCGACGAGCTGGGAACGCACCCACTCGCGCCGCGCGTTCTCGCTCGCGCGGGCCGCCGCGATCGGACCCTCCTTCCCGTGGGTGCCACGGGCACGCGAAATGAACCGCTCGAGCATCGCCGGCTCCCGCGAGGTGAGTTCGGTCCGCTCGAGGGTCCGTGTCGCCAAGGTCCACTCGGTGTGCCAGAGGACATCGTGTTCGAGCTTGGCCTCGGGCACCACACCGCGACGGAGCCCTCCGACGTAGCAGGTGGACACGTGGACTACGTGCGGGTCGGATCCGGAGGCGAGCAAGGCCTCGTAGAGGCTCACGGCGCCGTTGACGTTCGTGTCGAACGCCTCGTGGATGGGCGGGTCGAACGAGACGGTCGACGCCGAGTGGATGACCACGTCGAGGTCGGAGGGCAGCTCCGGGATGCTGGTCATGCTGCCGTCGAGCACCGTGATCCGTGTACGCATGATGCGCTCGGCCTCCTCGGCGCCCACAGCATCCCGCCAGCGCGCGAACACGGGTTTGCGGAGAAGCTGCCGGAGCCGGTCCTGCCCGGTCTGGCTGCCCTTCCCGCGCACGAGGAGTGAGACATGGGTGGCGGGATGGTCGGTGAGCAGCCGCTCGAGCACGGCCTGCCCGACGAAGCCGGTCGCGCCGGTCAGCAGGACGTGCGCGTCGCCGAGTTCGGTCTTCGCGTTGTGCGGTGTCACGGAAGGAGCCTCGATTCCACGGTGGATGCGACACCGGGGTGGATGCCGGGGAGCGTGGCGACCATCCCGCGGATACGGCGCGCCTCGGCTCGTCCGCTCCGGTCGCCGAAGACATGTCGTTCGAAGAAGGTGCGCTCGTGCCCGGCGCGATCGACCGAGCCGAGCGGCCAGGCGGCGTGCCGGAGGGCGCGGCGGGTGATGCGCCGGGCGCGGGCCGAGCCCTGGAGCCGGCGCTCCGCCTCCTCGGCGAGGAAGCGGATGTGGCGATGCTTGATCTCCACCACGGGGTTGATGATCGACGCCATGGCGGAGGACGCGCCGGCCAGCCGCCGGTAGGCCGCCTGCGTGATCCATTCGTCCACGAGGGCCGTCGTCACGTGCTCGGCGACGATCTGTGTACCGGTGATGTTGGCGACGAGGGAACGACGGATCGGGCCTCGGCGTTCGCGGCGCTCCGCCAGCACCCACCGCGCCTGACCGGCGCTCGAAGGGAGGTCGCAGGCGGCGGGAGAAGCCTCCAGGACGGCGTCGAGGGCATCGGCTATCCAGAACCTCTCGAACATCCATGTGGTGAGGAACGCGGTGACACGGGCGTCCTTGTGTGTCGCCGTGACGAGGAGGTCGCGCACGCGGTGCAGCGTCGCGCGTTCCATGTCGCGCAGCGCGCGAACGAGCCGGACGGATTCGGCATCGAGCGGTTCTTCGGCGAGCGACCCGAGGTCGAGCGTTCCGCGGTGGCTGCCGTGTGCCGTACGGGCGAACTCACGCACGTCGAAGCCCGCTGTCTCGGGCGGCGCGGTCGTCGTCTCGTTGTTCGAGTTCATGCACAGGCTTTCTGGGACGGGAGCGGGGGAAACGCTGCGGAAGCCCCGGAGCATGCGAGAAGCCGTCGGGGGCCGTCACGAGAGACCGGGCAACCGGCACATGTGTGACACGTGACCGGCTCCGTGTGGAGGCCGTCGTGTGCGGCCGCGTGCGTCGGACCGTGCTGGGCGTCGCTCACCTCCGCCATGTCCGGAAGCTCGTGTCACAGGACGGACGCGTGCCCGGTCTCACCCAATGAGCCGAGCAACGAAAGGTGTGTCATGCGCGAGGACGCAGCCGTCCGCTGTCGTACGACCGCGGCGATTCCCCTGGGCCGGCTCGTCGGACGTCGGACATGGAAGCCCTGTGGATCTTCAAAATCCCTCGCAGAAGCGGGTTGCTGACCAATTGACTCGTACACGGGTGGCCCTGGTGACCGGTGCCACGTCAGGTATCGGAGCGGCGTTCGCGCGCGCTCTGGCAGACCGCGGATGGGACCTTGTCCTGGTGGCGCGGGACAGGGAGCGGCTCGGCCGGACGGCGGCCGAGCTCGAATCCCGCGGCCGTGTTGTCGAGGTGCTCCCCGCCGACCTGTCCGATCGTGCCGCCGTCGAGCGGGTCGCCGCCCGGCTGGCGGACCCCGCCCGTCCCGTGGACATGCTCGTCAACAACGCCGGCTTCGGCGTGCACGCACCGATGACCTCGGCCGACACCGCTCCGCACGACCGGGCGTTCGAGGTCATGGGGCGCGCGGTGCTGGTGCTCGCCGGTGCCGCCGGACGGGCCATGCGCGCACGCGGGCACGGTGCGATCGTCAATGTGTCGAGCACGGCCGGCTTCGTCACGATGGGGAGCTATTCGGCCGTCAAGGCCTTCGTGACCTCGCTCTCCGAGGGACTGGCGAACGAGCTCCACGGAACGGGCGTCACCGTGACGGCACTGTGTCCGGGCTGGGTCCGCACGGAATTCCACACACGGGCCGGAATCCGGTCGTCGAGCATTCCGAACTTCCTCTGGCTCGACGCCCGGCGACTCGTCGAGACGAGTCTGCGCGACGTGCGCCGCGGACGGGTGATCTCCGTGCCGAGCCTCCGGTACCGGTTGCTCATCTGGTTCACACGTCATCTTCCACGCCGCACGGTGCGGTGGATCTCGCGACGGATCTCCTCCAGCCGCGACGACAGCCTCACTCACTGAAGGAATCAGTGCGGGCGAGCCCGCACGGGAAGGAAGCGGATGCCTGCGACGATACGCGGCCGTTTCACCTCACGCTCCCACGCCGCGGCGCGTTTCATCGCGCAGCGGGGGCTGTTGAAGCCCCTCGTCTGGAGCGTGACCAGCGTCACGGTGCTCGGGCGCGAGCGCCTGGCGAACGTCGAGGACTCGTATGTCGTCGTCGCCAATCACACCTCGCACCTCGACACCCCACTCATCATGGGCGCGCTGCCCCGCCGATTGGCGCGCTACCTCGCGGTGGGAGCCGCCGCCGACTACTTCTTCGACGTGTGGCGGCGGCGCGGCCTCACGGCCCTCTTCTTCAACGCCTTCCCGGTCGACCGCACCGGAGTGAACGCGCGCGGAGTGAGCGCCAGGGCCTTGCTGAACCGGGGAGTGCCGCTTCTGATTTTCCCCGAGGGGACCCGCTCACGGGACGGATCGCTCGGGACGTTCAAACCGGGGGCGGCGGCACTCGCGTCCTCGGCCGAGGTGCCGGTGCTCCCCGTCGCGGTCATCGGCGCGCATGCGGCGCATCCTCGCGGGTCGAATTGGCCGAAACCGGGCCGTCTGCCGGTCGGGGTCGTCTTCGGCGAACCGCTCACCGCTTTGCCCGGGGAGTTGAGGAGCGAGTTCACCGAACGCATCCGCTCGGCGATCCTCACCCTCACCGAGGAGAACTCCGACCGCATTCTCGGCGTCAGTGCGACCTCACGCCGTATACCTGAAGGAGACCGTTCGTGACCGAACCCACCGGCCGCACCGACACGATGCGTACCGAAGACGTGAAACACATGAAGTGGTGGGGCTGGGGCGTGGAAGGTGTCGGATTCCGGCACGAGGACAAGCCTGGTTTCGCGCCGTTCGTACAGAAGGCCGTCGGTCTCGATCTCCGGGCGGCCGAGCGCACCGAACGGCCCGACTTCTCGCGGTTGAAGGTGCCGGCCTCGACGGCACCCGAGGAGTTCGTCGCCGTTCTGAGCGGCATCGTCGGAGCCGGGAACACACTTGTCGACGACCTGTCCCGGGTCGTCCACACCTATGGCAAGAGCCTGCGTGACCTGGTCCGCGTCCGAGCCGGCGTGATCGCACGCAGTCCCGATGTGATCGTCTACCCGGCCGACGAGGCGGAGGTGCGAGGCGTCGTCGAAGCGGCGGTCCAGGCGGACGCCGTGATCATCCCCTTCGGGGGCGGCAGCAACATCGCGGGCAGCCTGGAGCCGCACATGGACGAGTCCCGGGTGGTCGTCTCACTCGACCTCGGCCGCCTCAACCAGGTGCTGGAGATCGACCCCTGCTCCGGCCTGGCGCGCGTCCAGGCCGGGGCGCTGGGCCCTGATCTCGAGGCTCAACTCAATCGGGACGGCTGGACGATGGGGCACTTCCCCGACTCGTTCACCCACTCGACGCTCGGCGGGTGGGTCGCCACGCGCTCCTCCGGCATGCAGTCGGACAAGTACGGCGACATCGCGGACATCGTGAAGGGGCTGCGAGTCGTGCGGGCCGGAGGGGTCCTCGTGATCCGTGCCGTTCCGAGCGCGTCGACGGGGCCGAGCGTGCGGGAGATGGTGGTGGGCTCGGAGGGGCGGCTCGGCGTCATCACCGAGGTCACCGTGCAGGTGCACCGGCTCCCCGAGAAGCGGGCCATCCACGCCTACTTCTTCGAGAATCTCGACCACGGCCTCGCGGCGATGCAGGAGATCGCCGAGAGCGACGTCTCGCCCTCGGTCACCCGTATCTCGGACGCGCAGGAGACGGCCTTCTCCCTGGCGACGAGCAAGGAGTCGAAGGGTGTTCAGAAGAAGGCACAGGCCGGCCTCCTGGCGTATCTCAGGAGGCGTGGCTGGAACCTCGACGAGATGTGCCTCTCCTTCATCGGCTTCGAGGGCGACGAGGCGCACGTGAAACGGCAGAAGTCGCTCGTCGGCCGGATCGTGCGCAAGCATCACGGCATCGGCGTCGGCAAGGGGCCCGGTGCGCTCTACGACCAGAAGAAGTTCGACACGCCGTACATCCGCGACTTCCTGCTCGACCGCGGTGCCGCCGGCGACGTGAGCGAGACCGCCGGTCCGTGGTCGAAGCTGCGTGGCATCCACGCAGCGGTCTACGCGGCGGCCGACCGCGCCTACGAGAAGCTCGGCCGCACGGGCTGGACCATGTCGCACATGTCGCACTCGTACCACTCTGGCGCCTGCCTCTACTTCACTTTCGCCTTCGTGTTCGGTGACGACCCGCTTGGTGAGTACGACACCGTCAAGCGCGCGATCCAGCAGGCGTTCGTCGACGCCGGCGGCACGATCTCGCACCACCACGGGGTGGGCCTGGAGCACGCGCCCTGGCTGGCGGAGGACATCTCGACGGAGGGTGTCGCCATCATGTCGGGCCTGTTCGGCGCTGCCGACCCGGGCGGCAACTTCAACCCGCGCAAGATCGTGGTCTGAGCGCGGCGGTCGACGGCCCGCCCGGCCGAGGGGCCGTCGACTCGTGGACGAAGCCGTCGTCCTTGCCCTTCCTGGAGGTTTTCTTTGTCATGGCTGCAGAACGAGGCGACCACGCAACGTACTGGCGCGAGCAGGGGGCTTGCCTGCGCATCGACCCCGATCTGTTCTTCCCCATAGGCGACGGCAGCCTGACGCACGTTCAGATCGCCGAGGCCAAGGCCGTCTGCCATCGTTGCCCGGTCCTGGACCAGTGTCTCGACTGGGCCATGAGCGTCGAGCGGGTGGAAGGCGTCTGGGGTGGAAAGACCGAGGGCGAACGCCGTCTGATGAGGCGGCGTGACAGCGCTGAGCACCACCTCGGGGTCGGGCGTGTCACATCCATGCCTCATGCCCGGTCATATGGGTGGAAGCAGTCATGAGCCTGCTCGTCCAAGGAGTGCGGACTCGGCACCCCACCGTCTTGGTTCTGCCCACGGCAGGCGACCAACCCGCCGTATCCATTTCCTGTCGGCAACAAGTCAGGCTCATGACATCGACAGCGCGTCCCTTTCGGGCCGGACGAGGAATGGTTTCAGGGGCATGGATGATCAGAGCCAGAAAGAAGATGCGGGCGAAGGAGGCGGTGGGGAGCGGATAGCCCGTTGGGCGGACGGACGCCTGGGCCCGTACAGCCTGATCCGGGCCAAAGCGCGCAGGGTTTTCCCGGACCACTGGTCCTTCTTGTTGGGAGAGATCTGCCTCTACAGTTTCATCGTCATCATCGTGACCGGGATCTATTTGACCCTGTACTTCCATCCGTCGATGAAAGAGGTGCGGTACAACGGCAGTTACATGCCGTTGCGGGGGCAGACGGTGTCGGAGGCGTACGACTCGACCATGCGCCTCTCCTTCGACGTCCGGGGCGGCCTGTTGATCCGACAGGCCCATCACTGGGCAGCCGTGGTGTTCATCGGGGCCATGCTCGTCCACATGCTGCGCGTGTTCTTCACCGGCGCCTTCCGCAAGCCCCGGGAATTCCAGTGGCTGTTCGGGTTCCTGCTGCTGGTCCTCGGGATGTTCGGAGGGTTGACCGGATACGACCTCCCGGATGACCTGCTCTCCGGAACCGGGCTCGCCGTCGTGAACGGGACGATCCTTTCCATACCGATCGTCGGAACCTACCTTTCGATGTTTCTCTTCGGAGGCGAGTTCCCGGGCGGTGAACTGGTGGCTCGCTTCAACACAGTCCATGTTCTGATCATCCCTGCCCTCATGGTGGGACTGCTCGTGGCCCATCTGATTCTGCTGCTCCACCACAGGCACACGCAGTACCCAGGCCCGGGACGGAGCAACAAGAACGTGGTGGGCCTGCCGCTCAAGGTGCGGGCGGTGAAGTCCGCGGGCTTCTTCTTCCTGGTCACCGGTGTCATCTTCGCCATCGCAGCACTCGTGCAGATCAATCCCATCTGGCTGTACGGCCCTTACCGCGTCGATCAGGTCTCGGCCGGATCGCAGCCCGACTGGTACATGGGCGTGGCGGACGGACTGCTGCGAGTCATGCCCGGCTGGGAAATCGCCTTCTGGGGCCACACCCTGGCCCTGGACAACCTGATTCCGCTGGTGGCAGGCGTCGGCCTCTTCCTGGCCATAGGCGCGTATCCGTTCATCGAGGCCTGGCTGACCGGGGACGATCGTGAGCAGCACCTTCTCGACAGACCGCGCAACCGCCCCGTGCGAACAGCACTCGGTGTCGCCTGGATCAGCTTCTATCTGGTGTCGCTCATCGGCGCGGCGAACGACATCATCGCCACCCGGTTCCATCTCTCGGTCGAATCGGTGACGTGGACGGTCCGCGTCGGCCTCTTCGTCGCGCCTGTCGCAGCCTATGCCGTGGCGAAACGGTGTGCCCTCGGTCTGCAACGCAGGGACCGCGACAAGGTACTGCACGGCCGCGAGACAGGTGTCGTAAAACGTTTGCCGCACGGCGAGTTCGTCGAGGTGCACGAGCCTCTCAGCCAGACGGAACTCCACCTTCTCACCCAGCATGACCAATACCTGCCGATCGCACCCGGCGCGCACGGCGACGCGGAGAGCCCAGTTGCCGGCGCCCGCCTTGCCCGACGCCTGCGTGTCAGGTTCAGCCGCGCCCTCTACGGCAAGGGCTCGCAGATCCCCAAGCCGACCACGCGGGAGTACCAGGACTTCGCCAATGAGCACCTGCGCTGAACAGAGCGGCCGCTGGGCCGACGGTGGCAAGACGCTGCCGAGCGCGTCACGTCCTCCGCCGCTCCACGGTGCATCCAACAACATGAGTCAACCAGACGGTGTGGGAGAGAGGTTCGGACGACTGTGCCGAGAAGATGTCTCATATTCGACTACGGCGGTGTGCTCACGACATCGCTCGATGACGCGGTGCGGGGCTTCGAAGCCCGCGAAGGCCTGTCCGAAGGAGCGGTGGAGCGCACCTGGTACCGGGACCCGGCGATGGTCGCACTCACTCACGACCTCGAACATGGCAGGGCCACTCAGTTCGATTGGAACCGTCGCCTGGGCCGGGCGCTGGGCATCGACAGCACCGGCCTGCTGGGCCGGATCTTCGCGGATTCCCGTCTCGACGAATCCATGGTGTCGGTGCTGGCCAGGGCCCGCGCCTCCGGACTGAAGACCGGTCTGCTGTCCAACAGCATGGGCTTGGCGCCGTGGGACATGTATCGGGGCTTCGACATCGACGCGGCCTTCGACGCGGCGCTCGTCTCCGGACGGTACGGACTGCGCAAACCGGAGCCGGCTGCGTATGAGCTCATCCTCAAGATGCTCGAACTACCCGGCGAGGAATGCGTCTTCGTCGATGACAACGCGGTGAACCTGCCGCCCGCCGAGGCACTGGGAATGGCCACCGTCCTGCATCGCAGCGCAGAACACTCCACGCAGCTACTCGCAGAACTACTGGGCGTCGCTCTCGGGCCGAAGCCATGAGTCCGGAGGCCGATGCCTCCGCGCGCCTGACAAGGATGCCGGCCGCGCACCACACCTCGGACAGCGTTCGCCCCGATGTCGTGACGTCGCGCCGAGACGCGTGCTCGCCCGAACGGCATCCCCCCAGCACAACGTGCAGGGACCCGGGCGTGGGTAGACACGACCGGCCAAGGGCATGTCTGTCCCGATATTTTCCCGTCGTGAGGTATGCCTGGTTCAAGACACGGTGGATCGACGGAGGTACCACACGATGTCGGACGCACACCCTGCGGATCCGACACGGATCCTGACCGCTCCGTGGGAGGGTGCGATTCGGCATGAGTGCCGTTGAAGTTGTCCACTACCTGCTGACCGCCCTGTTCGCGGCGGCCGCTGTCCGCGCGCTCCGACAGGGTGTCCTGACACGGACTCGCTTTTGCCGCAGCCGCGTCGACCAACTGCTGCACGCCGCCATGGCCCTGGCCATGGCAGTGATGCCGTGGAGCTGGGGCGGCGCCCTGCCGGAGCTGCCACAGTCGGTCTTCTTCGCCGCCGCCGCAGTGTGGTTCCCGCTGACCGCCGTCAAGTCCGGCCAGGAGAGGCAGCTGTCGGCAACCGCGAGGAGACTCCCCTACGCGGTCGGCATGGCGGCGATGACCTGGATGTCGCACCGCACGGCGGGCCATTCGCACCAGACCATGGCCGCAGGTGTTCCGACAGCACACCAGGCCATGGGTCTGGGCCACTTCATGGGGGAGTCGAAGGCCGACAACATCGTCACAGGAGTGTTGGCGCTGTACCTCCTCACATGTTCGCTTCGCTCGTTGACCCGTGACATGCCCACACTGCACGCAACCACCGAAACGGCCGACAACTCGACCAGCCTCAAGGGCGTTTGCAACCGTTTCTGGGACGGAGCGACAGCCATGGGAACGGCGGTCATGTTGCTGATGCCGCACTGACTCCTCGCCGGAACTGACTCCTCGCCACAAACCCTCTCAGTCGGACGAACCGCGTGCCGGCAGCCGTCACAACCGGGGTGGCCCGTCGGTCAACTGGTGGAACGGGCACCGGCTTCCCGTCGTCGTCTCGCCTCTCGAGAAGGCCGTCGCGTCATGCCCTTACGCGAAGACGGCCTGTCCGAGAACGCCGACACACATCACGCCGCCCTCGTGGGACAGCCCCCTGTCCGACACCGAAGGAGAATGACATGACCACCACTCCCCCCGCGCCGCCGGACGACCTGCTGGGCGCCGACTTCTACCTCTACGAGGCGCTCCTCCCGGACGACGAGCGCAAGATACTGCGCAAGGCCCGCACCTTCCTGCGTGACGAGGTAAAGCCGATGGTCAACGAGTAATGGGACAAGGGCGAGTTCCCCATGGAGCTCATCGAGAAGTTCCGCGGGAGCGGGCTGACCGCCCTGTCCTACGAGGGTTACGGTGAGCACCTGCCCGCCGCCAGCCATCTGCTCGGCGGCATGCTCGCGATGGAGATGAGTCGCGTCGACGCCTCGGTGGCCACCTTCTTCGGCGTCCACAACGGGCTCAGCTTCTACTCCATATACACCGGCGGCGACCAGGAGCAGCGGGAGAGGTGGCTGCCGGCCATGGCCTCGATGGAGAAGATCGGCGCTTTCGCCATGACCGAGCCGCTGGGTGGCTCCGACGTCTCCGGTGGCATGCGCACCACCGCCGAGCGCAAGGGCGACACCTGGGTGCTCAACGGCGCGAAGAAGTGGATCGGCAACGCGACCTTCGCCGACCACGTCGTGGTGTGGGCGCGGGACGTGGACGACAACCAGGTCAAGGGCTTCGTCGTCGACAAGGGCACCCCCGGCTTCGTGCCGGTGAGGATCGAGGGCAAGATCGCGCTGCGGATCGTACAGAACGCCGAGATCGCCCTGACCGACGTACGGGTGCCGGAGGCGAACCGCCTGCAGAACATCAACTCCTTCAGAGACGTCGCGGAGATCCTGCGCTTCACGCGCAGCGGTGTCGCCTGGCAGGCTCTGGGTGTCATGATCGGCGCCTATGAGCTCGCACTCGCCTACGCCAAGGAGCGTCAGCAGTTCGGGCGTCCGATCGCCCGGTTCCAGATGGTGCAGGACCTGCTGGTGAAGAGCCTGGGCGACATCACCGCCTCCTGGGGCATGCTGGTGCAGCTCGCCCGGCTGCAGGACCAGGGCATCTTCCGCGATGACCACTCGGCGCTGGCCAAGGGGTTCACCACGTCCCGGATGCGGGAGGTCGTCGCGTTCAGCCGCGAGATCTTCGGGGGCAACGGCATCGTCCTCGACTACGACGTCGCACGGTTCTTCGCCGACGCCGAAGCGCTCTACTCCTACGAGGGCACCCGCCAGATGCAAACCCTCATCGTCGGCAAGTCCATCACCGGGCAGAGCGCCTTCGTGTGAGTCGTGCCGCGCTCTCCGCGGAAGCGAGGGAAACGGCGCCCTGCTCGACGAGGAAGTTCGCGGAGCGGAGATCCAGCCTCACTGGCCTTCGGCGTCGCGGGCGCCGCAGGCCTCACTGGCCTTCGCGTTGCGGGCGCCGCACCTCCCGGGCCGGGGCACCGCTCACCCGGCTCCGTCGGAGATATCGCCTCGTTCGACGGCCAGCCGGGTCAGTTCGACGCGGGTGTTGATGCCGAGCTTGGAGAAGATGTGCCTCATGTGGGTGTTGACGGTGTGCACGGACACGTAGAGCCGGTCGGCGATCGCCCGGTTGGTGAGGCCGTCCACGACGAGCGGGATCAGCTTCCGCTCGGATTCGGTCAGACTCCCCCACCCCCGGGAGCCGGTGGTGTCCTGCCGCGGGGCGCCCGCGCGCACGCCGAGGTGCCGAAGACGCCGCCTGATCCGTTCGTGATCGCGCAGGGCTCCCGAGGCCGACGCCAGCTGACCCGCCTCTTCGAGGTACGGGATCGCCTGCGCCGTATCGACCGACGCGGCCATGAGCTCGCCGAGGTCCTCGCATGCCGCGGCCAGAGCCAGTCGCCTGCCGGTGCTCCGGTAGCCGGTGATGGCGGACGTGAGTGCACCGGGGTCGCTGTGGAGCAGGCCGTCCACATGGGCGCGAACGGCCGCGATGATCTCCTGGCTGTCGTCCCGGGCGGTCAGGGTGCGCAATGCGCCGGACACGGCCCGCGCGACCGACGGCTCCGCGCCGCGCAGCGCGATACGCACGATGCCGGGCCAGTGGGACGGCGGAAGGGCGAGCAGCCGCGTCGGCTCACTGTCTTCGAAGCTGCCCGTGAGTGCCGCTGCCGCTGCCTCGTTCCGGCCCTCCGCGTCCGCCAGGCAGGCGCGGGCGAGAGACACCCACAGGCCGTACCGCTGCGCGTTCGTGCCGGAGCCGGCTTCGGCGGCGCGAAGATGGTCCCTCGCCTTGGCAAGGTCACCGCGCCTGATCTCCACCAGTGCCAGCACGGAGCGGGTCTGCGGATTCGGCTGGGTGATCTCGAGTTCGTCCGCCACCGCCAGACTGGCCTCGGCCTCCACGGCCGCGTCGTCCAGCGCGCCCTGTTCCAGCAGGGCGCAGGCACGGCGAGCGTGCCAGTGGGGAAGTGACCAGCCAAGGCCCAGCACCTCCGCCTCGTGCTGCCCCTCACGCAGAACCCGCTCGGTGTCCGCGAGCCGGTCAGTGGTGGTCAGTACCGTGGCCAGCCACAGCGCCGGAATTCTCGGGGGCCGCAGGTAGGGCACCGTGGGCTCGGTGCAGGCGCGTGCGGTGGCTGCCTCGGCGAGCTCCAGAGCTCGGGCCAAGTGCCCACGGTAGAAGAACGTCTGCGACTGGAACACCATGACGCTGACGACGACGGCCGGATCGTCGCTCCGGTAGGAGGCCGCGACCAGGCCGGTGTCCGTCTGCTCGGCGGCGGTGATGTCTCCGAGGTACACGTGGCCCGTCGCCTGCGTCTTCAGCAGCAGGACACGCAGGTCGGACGGCAGCGCGGGGAGGTCCAGAGCCTGCTGCAGGTGTGTCATGGCGGCGGCGTCATCGCCGGCGGCCTGGTGTATTTCGGCGGCCACCAGGCGCAGGTTCGCCTCCTGCGGCGGCTCCAGACCGTCCGACAGGGCGGTGTCGACCAGGTCGAGCGCCTCGTGAACCCGGCGGGTCCGGCCGAGGTATTCGGCGGCGTCGGTCAGCAGGCTGACACGACGCCGGTCGCGCCGGGGCAGCAGGCCGGCGATCCGCTGAGCGAGGTCCGCGGCCGCGTCGGGTGCCGTCGACGACAGTTCCCGTACGGCGGTGTGCAGCCTGGTCACGGCGTCGTCGTCGACCGGGCCGCCCGCCATGACGACCTGCCAGGCCACCTCCGCCGATCGTGCCCCGGTGGCGCGCAGACTCTCGGCGGCCTCCCGGTGCAGAGCGGTCCGTACGGCCGGCGGCAGGTTCTCGTGGACGGCCTGCCTCAGGAGGTCGTGGCGGAAGGCGAGTCGCGGGCCGTCCGCCGAGAGCAGACCGCCGTGCAGGGCGGCCTCCACGCCTGCCAGCAGGCTGCCGGCCTGTCTGCCGAGCATGCGGGCGGCCGTGCCGAAGTCGAATTCGCGGCCGAGGACGGAGCCGATCTGGAGCAGGCGCACCGCATCCTCCGGGAGCTGCTCCAGACGTGCGGCGACACTCTGCCGGAAGCCGGCGGGGATGTCGCGGTACAGGCGGCCGGCCGTGCCCGCCTCCGTTATGACGGCTTCCGGGTCAGGAAAAGAGCGCACCAGTTCGATCGCCAGGAACGGATTGCCCGCGACGCCTCGCAGCATCCTGGCCAGACCGGGTGAAGGCTTCGCCCCGAGCGCGTCGGCCGCGATGTTCTCCAGTTCCTGCTGTGGCAGAGGACCGAGGGTCAGCCATCGGGCTCCGAGGCGTTCGAGGTCCTCCCGCACCCTGGCCACGGTCGGCCGCTCGGTCTCCGACCGTACCGCCAGCACCCACAGGATCCGCGAGGCGGCCAGTCGTCCGGGCAGCGTGCGCAGCGCGAAGAGCGTGGCCGGATCTGCCCACTGCGTGTCGTCGACGAGCACGAGCACCGGCGCGCGCTGAGCCCGCTCCTCCAGAGCGTCCGCGATGCTGTCCAGCAGCCAGAGCCGCTGGTCGGCCACGGCCGCGGCGGCTCGGGAGGAACCGCCGGAGGCCTGCAGGACGGACTGCAGGGCGGCTCCTGCGGCGTACTGGTCGAACTCGTCGGCACGTACGGAGACCACATCGAACCCGCACCGCCGCGCCCGCTCGTCCAGCTCCGCGAGCAGCCGGCTCTTGCCGACGCCGGGCACGCCTTCCACGACGACGCAGGCGCCCCGTCCGCCGCGCACTGTCACCAGGGCTTCGCGGACAGCCGCGATCTCACGGTCCCGTCCCCTCAGGCTCAGCCCGGTCCCGACCCGGTCACCGCGCCCGGGGTCCAGGTCGCCCGTGGGGTCTGTGCTGCGCATGGGGCAAGCATGCCGCAGGCCATATGTGCCCTCAACGCCGGTCCCCTCGTGTGATCGGCGCTCGCTCCTGGGCGGCTTCCGGTTGCGCGCCGCCCTCTCGTCCCCGTGCGACGCATGCTGCGCGCCGGCCAGATCACTTGCGCCGGAGAGGAGCACGACGTGCGTAGGGCCGAGGAGTGCCCGGCACCGACGGCCGCGAGGCGCGGGGAACGAACCCGGGTCACGGAGTCGACGGGCTCCGTTCGGAACCGGCTCGCGTGAGCCGGCAGGTCAGCCGGGAGGTCAGCCGGTGGGGCGCGGGGCGCGCAGATGGGACCGCTGCGTCAACTCCTGCTCCTCGACCAGGGTGAGCATCGGCTGGCCCGGCGCGCACATCATGAACACGATGTACTTGGCCGGCGCGTCCGACGAGGCGTTGCCGTTCTGGTAGTGGATCACCTCACCGCCCGGCTCCCAGAACGTCTCACCGGCCTTGATGACGCGTTCCGGCTCACCCTCGAGCTCCCACCGGACCGCGCCCTCGAGGACGTAGCCGAAACACGGCCCCGAGTGGCGGTGCGGAGGAGTCCCGGGGTCGCCGGGCGGCCACTCGACGAGAACGGTCATCCCCGAAGCGCCCTCGGGAACGAAGGGAGGCTTGACGTCCGCCAGCATCCTGGGGCCGAACGTCGACTCGCTGTCCTGTTCCGCGGTCTCGTTCGCCGCGTCCTGTGCCGACACTCTGCACCTCCGTGGGCCTGCCCACAACGGATGGTCCGTACATCGCTCACGGGCCGGTGTACCGCGTCTGCGGCGGGCCGCGCACCTGCTGCCTCACGCGCAGAACTCCAAGACCACCCTGCCTCCTGTCGGCGGCCCTCACAAACCAGGAGCCCTCGGCATGGAGTACACACAGCGCGCGGAAGGCGATCCGCCACCTCGTCGCTCCTGGACACGGGTGCACACCGGCCGGCGCGTTACCAGGGCACGGGACCGCGTCCCCGGGCGATGCCGGAGTCCGCGGGCGACGCGGAGGCGAGGACGGGTCGCTCCGCGGGCCTGTGCGGCACCCCGAGAACCGGTTCGAGTGCTGGTGCGGGGGCCAGATCTTCTTCGGCCCAGACCACCTTGCCACCTTTTACGGAGCGGAAACCCCATCTGCGGGACAACTGGGCGACCAGGAAGAGGCCGCGACCGTCCTCGTCATGGGTGCGTGCGCTGAGCAGACGCGGGGAGCAGGCGCTCGTGTCGAACACCTCGCAGGTCAGGACCTGGTGCCGGATCAGGCGCAGAGTGATCCGGCCGCGGCCGTGGCGGACGGCGTTGGTGACCAGTTCACTGACGATCAGCTTCGTGGCGTCCTCAAGACCCTCCAAGCCCCATTCGGCCAGCTGACGGGCTGCCAGGTGCCGGGCACTGCGGGCAGCGGTGTGGTCGCAGGGCAGTATCCAGGAGGCCACCTGGGTGGGGCTGAGCGTGCGGGTCCGGACGAGGAGCAGGGTGGCGTCGTCGGAGGGTGCCTGCCCCGGGAAGGTCTCCATCGCCCGGCCGCAGAGTTCGTCCAGGGAGCGGCTCGGTTGGGCCAGAGCGGTGCCGAGCCGGTTCATTCCCACGTCGATGTCGTGGTCGCGGGTCTCGATGAGGCCGTCGGTGTACAGGCCGAGGAGACTTCCCTCGGGCAGTTCCAGCTCCACGGCCTCGAAGGGGACTCCCAGCCCGATGCCCAATGGGGCTCCGGTGGGCAGATCGGGGAACACGACCCGCCCCTGCGGGTCGATGATCGCGGGCGGGGGATGCCCGGCCCGCGCCATGGTGCACCGGCGGGTGACCGGATCGTAGACCGCGTACAGACAGGTGGCACCCACAGCCGGGGGGTACTGGTCCGGGGCGTCGGCATCCTCCTCGGCCAGCCGCTGGACCGTGTCGTCGAGGTGGGTCAGCAGTTCGTCGGGGGGCAGCTCCATGTCGGCGAGCGTGCGCACGGCGGTGCGGAGCCGGCCCATGGTCGCGGCGGCGTTGATCCCGTGTCCGACCACGTCGCCGACGACGAGTGCCACCCGCGCGCCGGACAGCGGGATCACATCGAACCAGTCACCCCCGACGCCGTGATCCATGTCGGCGGGGAGGTAACGAGACGCCGTCTCGACCGCCGCGCCGCCCTTCAAACGGTGCGGAAGCAGGTTCCGTTGGAGGGCGAGGGCAGCGGTGTGCTCGCGGGCGTACTGGCGCGCGTTGTCCAACGCCAGCGCGGCGCGGCTGACGAGTTCCTCGGCGAGGAGCACATCGACCTCCTGGAACGGCCCCGGGTCCACGGTGCGGATGAACAGCACCATGCCCAGCAGGACACGCCGCGCCCGGATGGGAACGACCATCAGGGAGTGCATGCCGTTCTCGTGGATCTTCCGCGCCCGCACGGGGTCATGGTCGATCCAGGTACCCGCAGCGGTGTCCAGGACCGGCTCGAGGTGGGGCCTGCCGGAGCTCAGGACTTCGGTGAAGGGTGAGGCGGGCGGCCAGGGGACCACTTCGCCGCGCACCCACGGGGACTCCGGGACCCCATGACGAACCGAGGCCAGACCGGCGCGCCGGAACACAGGGAGACGCTCGCCCGTGAAGCCGACGTGGACCGGGGGCCCCTCTCCGCCGGGGACGGACTGCTCAAGGTCGACGGCGACGTAGTCGGCGAGCAGGGGCACGGCCAGGTCGGCCAGGTCCTGGCTGGTCCGCATCACGTCCAGACTGCTGCCGAGGCGGGTGCTGCCCTCGCTGAGTATGGCCAGGCGGTCGCGCGCCCGCCGGCTCTCGGTGACGTCGACGCTGATGACGCACACCCCCAGCACCAGGCCGTCGGCGTCCTGGAGGCAGAAGATCGAAGCTGCGAACGAGTGCTCCCGATGCGGGCTCGACGGCAGCCGCGTCCGGTAGTCGTGAACCTTGGTGGGCCCGCTCCGGACAGCCTGTCGCATCGCTGATTCGAGTACTTCGGTCTCGGCGCCCGGATGCACATCGGTGAATCGACGTCCGAGCCGTCGGTCGCGGGAGATGCCGTCGTGACTCTCCATCGTGTCGTTCACCCAGGTGCAGCGCAGTTGCGGGTCCCCCACGACGATGCCCATCGGGACGTGGGCGAGCAGGGACTCTCGCACCAGCCGGTTCGTCGCGTCCCCGGAGGCCTCGCCGATGTCGGTCACGGACACCAGCCACCGGACCGTTTCGCCCTGCCCCCACAGCATCGAGACCCGCAGGCTCACGTCGAGCCCGTGACCGTCCCTGTGCCGCACCGTCGTCGTGCCCGACCAGCCGTGCTGGGCGCGGCACTGCTCGACGAACTCCGCCGTCGTCGGCGCTTCTTCGGGGTACGGCAGTACGGCTGAGGCCGACCGGCCCACGACGTCGCCGGCGGAGTACCCGACCAGCCGCTCGGCGGCCCGCGTCCATCCGACCACCGTCCCCTGCTCGTCGAGCATCGCGATCGCCGACTCCGAGGGCTCGCGGACGTTCGGCTGCTTACCGGATATCACTCTGTCAGTGCTGATCATCGAATTCGTCGTCCTCGGATGGGTGGCGGCGGGGCAGACGTCTGCGGCACGCCGTGCTTCGTCACCGTTCTCAATTCCGGACTCGTACATGAGCCGGATTGCGCCGCTCCTTGTCCCTTTTCAGGCCATTGACCGGCCGGCGCTGTGATCTGTGACAAGGGGTGCTGCCGCGCCGGCGGGCTCAGGGGGTTCTCCCGCCGGCGCTATCCGCGCACGGCGATCGCACTTCCGTACCACTGTGCGGCGGCCGCGGCACCGATCGTCACCGGCACCCGGGCATGGGGCACGCTGCTGCTTCTGTGGCCCGGCTCCGGCACCGCCGGAGCCGCCCGCCCGGGGCCCGATCGGGTTGCCGCCGTCTGCAGCCGCCTGGGACGGTTCCTCCGCGACGCGTCCGACACCGGCCACGCCGTCCGTCCGGGAATGGCACCGCGCACCCTGCCGCAGCCGCCGGCCGCGGCCGGGATCCGGCCGAGGCGCTGGCCGCGACGGAGCTAGTCGAACGGTTGCCGGAGGGCAACTGCTCGCTCGACCTGGAGGGCAGGTTCACCTACGTCAGCGCCACCGCCGCCACCCTGCTCGGCGGCGGCATCCCCGAGCCGACCGGCACACATCCCTGGCGGTCGTTGCCCTGGTGCGCCGACTCGCCCTTCGAGGACTGCTTCCACGGCGCTCTGGTGAGCCGCAGGCCTACCTGCTGCACCGCCCTGCGTCCGCCGGACCAGTGGCTGGCCTTCGAGCTCTACCCCGACGGATCCGGGGTGAGCGTCCGTATCTCGCCGACCGGCCCGGGCCCGTCCTCACGGGCTGGGCCCGCCAGGACGGGAACATTCCTGGGCGAGCCGATCCCCCTGGGCGAGGTCTACCAGGTGCTCCATCTGGCCGCGGCCCTCTCCGAAGCCGTGGGCGTGCGTGACGTGGTCGATCTGATCACCGAGGAGATACTGCCGGCCTTCGACGCCCGGACCGTGGCCCTGCTCGTGGCCGAAGACGGCAGGATGCGTGTCATCGGCCGTCGCGGATACGACCCCGGGCTTCTGGAACTCTTCGAAGCAGCTCCGCTGACCTGCCAGGCGCCCCCGGTCCGGGTCCTCGCCACCGGCCGGCCCAGTTTCTTCGCCACGTTCGAGGAACTGTCCCGCGCCTACCCTCCCGCCGTCCGTCAGGAAGGCCTGCACGCCTGGGCGTTCCTACCGCTGATCACCTCCCGGCGCCCGGTGGGCTCGTGCGTGTTCGCCTTCGACCACCCCCATCCCTTCTCCGAGCAGGAGCGGGTGATCTTCACCGCACTCGCGGGACTCATCGCACAGGCACTGGAGCGGGCCCGCCTCTACGACGCGAGCAAGGAGCTCGCGCAGACCCTCCAAGCGGCCCTGCTCCCCGACTCGCTGCCCGACGTCCCGGGTCTGGACGCCGCCGCCCGTTACCTACCCGCCGCCCGTGGGATGGACGTCGGCGGCGACTTCTACGACCTGGTCCGGGTGGACGACACCACCGCGGCCGCGTTCATCGGCGACGTTCAGGGGCACAACGTCACCGCCGCCGCGCTCATGGGCCGGATCCGCCCCTCCCTCCGCTCCCACGCCGTCACCGGCACCACGCCGGCGCAGGCCCTCACGCAGGCCAACCGCCAACTGGTCGCCCTGGACCCGGGCCGCTTCGCCAGCTGCCTGTACGCCCGTCTCGACCTCGCGCGCCGCCGGGCCGTCCTGGCCACCGCCGGGCATCCCCCGCCGATCCTGCGCCACCCCGACGGACACACCGAGGTCCTCTCCGTGCCGCCCGGGCTGCTGCTCGGCATCGACCCCGACACGGACTTTCCCTCCACCGAGATCCCGCTGATGCCCGGCACCGTCCTCGCCCTGTACACCGACGGACTCGTCGAAACTCCCGGAGTCGACCTGGACGACGCCATGTCCGATCTCGCCACCCAGCTCGCCCAGGCCCGGTTCCAGCCGATGGACCGGCTCGCCACAGCCCTGATCGAGCATGCGCGGCGAACCGCCCCCAGGACGGACGACATCGCCCTGCTGCTCATCGGGCTCGCCACCACCGGGTAGGGCAGAGTGCTACAGCCGTGTGCGGGAGCCCAGAAATGCGGCGATCTTGCTCGGGTTGAACACCCACATCACCTTGTGGATGCCCTCCGTCGAAGCAGCGACCGTCAGGATCGTGGTGGGTGAACCGTCGCGGTACATCATCACGCTCGTACCGCCGTTGGCCTGGACCAGCCTCAGGTCCGTGTCCCGCCAGAACCGCGGCGTGGCGGTCGCCAGGTTGGCCACGCGCGCACGGCCCACCACAGGTACACGGGCGGCGCCCCGGAGACCGTTGCCGTCGGACAGGCTGACGATGTCAGGGGCGAGGACGGCTTCCAACGAGGCCACATCCCCGGTGCGAGCCGCTGAGACGAAGGCGTCCAGCAGGCGTCGATGCTCCACCGCGTCCACACTCACCCGCGGCTCACCCGACAGACGCTTGCGCGAACGGCTCACGATCTGGCGGATGTTGACGACGCTGAGCTGCAGGATCTCGGCGATCTCCGGATAGGAGTAGTCGAACGCCTCGCGCAGGACGTACGCGGCCCGCTCAGTGGGACTCAGCTTCTCCAGGACCAGCAACAGGGCCAGCTCCAGAGCCTCCGCCCGCTCCGCGCCCACCTCCGGATCCACACTGGTGTCGACGGGCTCAGGCAACCACGGCCCGATGTAGGTCTCCCGACGCACCCTCGCCGACTGCGCCACGTTGATGGCCAAGCGGGTCGTCGCGCTCGACAGGAAGGCCACCGGGCTCACCACCACGGAGCGGTCGGTCTTCTGCCAACGCAGCCACACCTCCTGGACCACGTCCTCAGCCTCGACCACGCTGCCGAGCACACGGTAGGCGATCCCGAAGAGGCGCGCGCGGTGCTGCACAAAGGCGGAGACAGCCTCGTCAAGGTCACTGGTCGTAGGGGACGACTTGAGATACATGATCCTGTGGTCCTCGTTGCTCCGGATACGGCTGTCGCGTGGCGGGATCACATCGCCACCGCGGGCAAGCAGGTGGCTTCGACAGGCCGTCCTGCGACGCGTTCCCCACGGCCGGCGTCGCGCCGGGCACGAGGCTCCGCGTGGCTTGTTCGGGTGGTGCGGGAAAGGTGGCCACTAAAAGTCACGACTGGTCCAATCGCAGCTGAACCAGAGATCCGAGTCAGCCCCGTTCCTCCGGCCGAACCGGCACATGGGAATGCCGCGGGCTGTTGTCGGAACGGTGGCGGTCAGGCAGAGACACCGTGGTCTCGCGGCCCGCCCCTTGGCTCACATAAGGACTCCGGGCAACAGCTGCACTTCTCTTCAGGGAATGAAAAAAATCTTCGTCAACCAGGCCAGACTGGGTCGTAGCGGTACCTGCACGCATCGCACAATCGAGTGATTCGGCCGGCCGTCCGAGCGGCAGGACAAGATGTGACACGGAGTCCAGCGCACCCTGAGCGACCGTGGCACCGGGACGCTCCTTGCGCAGGCGGCGACCACGCGATGGACACACCACGTCCGGACAGGCCCGAACAGCCAGAATGGCTCGGGGCACTCCCGAGGCACATCGCATGATCTAGTGATTCGACTCGATCAGCGACGGCAGGCAGACCCTCAAGCGCCCAAACACATCATCACCACCGTCGACGCTCGCCATGCGCACACCGTCGAACGCTGCATCGCACGACTGGAACGGTGCAGGATTTGGCCCGCCTGCAGATCCAGAAGCAGGCACTGGAAAGGGAACTTCGCGACGACACCCGCGAGGGGTCTCTACCGCGCCGCGCGTGCCCGGACCACGGCGGTGTGAGCGGCGCCCGGCGGTTCAGCTCAACGATCCCAGGAGCACAGCGAAGCACAAGGTCATGGCCCCGGTGACCAGGATCATCGCGGTGAGCGTTCCTCGCAGCCATCGTGTGAAGCGGACACGGTGCTGCTGCCGCATCTCGCTGATGCTTGCCTCGATGTGTTCCGTGACCATGCGTGCGACGTACCTCTGTTCCTTGAGGTACCAGCTCTCGATATCCGCCTTCTGCTCCCGGTTCAGCCCCGCCACCCGCGTGGTGAAAACCGTCACGCGCTGCCGTGCCGCGTCCAGATGAGCATGCCGGTACAGGAAGGACTCGATGTCGGTCAGGCCGCGCGCGGCCTCCTTACTCGTGTTCATGGTGTGCTCCACAGGAAAGGCGGTAGGCCCGGGTACGGGAAGACAGAAACGCCCTCAGCGCTTGGTAGGTGGACGAAGGCAAGGACCGAAGCCGGTGCCGCGGTCAGCGGTGAACGCATCCGGGCGGCGTCACTTGGCGGGGGCTGCGGCAACCTCTCCGCCTTCCCGCGTGTTCATGCGGCCGTGCGGCCACTCGTCGGGCTCTCGCCAGGGCGCTGCGGATCACCGCTCGTGACGAACGCGTCCCGTGGATGCTGCACGGAGGCGAGGGAGACGAGGTCCCGTCCGAAGACCGCGGCCGTGAGCCAGACCGTGAGGACGCGGATCTTACGTTCCCATGAGGGCACGGCCAGGACGTGATAGCCCCGGTGCATCAGCCAGGCCGGCAGCCCCTTGATGACGATCCTCTTGTACTGGAAGATGCCCCGCCCCAGCCCCAGCGTGGCCACCACTCCCAAACTGTTGTGGCGGTAGTTCCTGATCCGCCCCCCGCGCAGGTCGGCCACGATGTTCTTCGCGAGGCGTCTGCCCTGCCGTACGGCGTGCTGGGCGTTCGGCACCGTGTGAGCCCCGGGCACCGTTGAAGCCAGGTCGGGAACGGCCGCGTCGTCCCCGGCCGCCCACGCATCCGCAACGAGTTCGCTGTCGGTGCCCACGCGAAGATCGGGCCGGACCACGAGCAGACCGCGTTCGTCGATCGGGAGATCCGAGTGGTTGTGCACGACCGGATTGGAGGCATTGCCGGCGGTCCATACGACCAACGCGGAATCGAACTCAGCCCCGTCGGAAAGCACTACGTGGCCGTCGGCGAGGGAGCGGATCTGCGTGTTGAGGTGAACATGCGCGCCACGGCGTTCCAGAGAGCGCACCACCCAGGCGCCCGGTTTGTCCCCCACCTCGGGCAGAATGCGGCCCCGGGCCTCGACCAGGTGGAAGGACAGCTCGTCGCCGCTCAGCTCCGGGTACGACTTCAGCATCGCCGTCGCGAGCGACAGCAGTTCCCCGAAGCCCTCGACCCCGGAGAACCCGCCACCCACGAACGTCACGGTCAGCAGCCTCCGCCGCTCGGCGCCGGGCGGCAAGGACGCCGCCTGGTCGAACGCGGTCATCAGCCGGTCGCGGATGGCCACCGCCTCTTCGACGTGCTTCAGACCGATCGCGTGCTGGGCGAGCCCCGGGATGGGGAAGGTGCGGGTCACGGCGCCGGCGGTGACGACGAGGGTGTCGTAACGCAGTTCGTAGTCCGCTCCCTTGGCGGGCCGTACCGTGACCGTCCGGTCGGCATGGCTGATCGCGGTCACGGTCCCCGCGATCAGGCGGGAGCGGCGCAGGTGCCGTCGCAGCGACACGGCGGCGTGCCGAGCCTCGACCGATCCGGCCGTGACCTCCGGCAGAAACGGTTGGTACGTCATGTAGGGGCGGGGGTCGACGACCGTGACCCGCGCCTCTGCCGTGCTGAGGCTCTTCTCAAGGCCCCATGCGGCGTAGAAGCCCGCATAGCCGCCACCGACAATCAGAATTTCACGCATCAGACCCTCTGTTTGTTGTTCGACACCTCTTAGACAAGACAGGGCCAGACGGTGTGACACGGCTTGTTGGGCGTGTGTGAGCGACCCCGGCGCGGCAGCGGTGGCCCGTTCATGCTTGCGCAGTCACAGACGTTTGACAGCGCCGACGGACATCCACCATGCTTCCATTAATTCATTAGTACAAGCATGGTGGAACCGAGGAAGGCGACGTGATCGACTACCGGATCGACCGCGGCAGCGGCGTACCGGCCTATGTGCAGATCGTCGAGCAGACCGAACGAGCGCTCCGGATGGGCTTCCTCAAGGTCGGGGACAAGCTGCCCACGGCCAAGGAGGTGGTGGCGGCGACCGCCATCAACCCCAACACCGTGCTACGCGCATACCGCGACATGGAGCAGGCCGGCCTGGTCGAACTGCGCCGCGGTCTCGGAACCTTCGTGACGCGATCACTCGCCCGGCCCGGCGCGGAGGACGACTCGCCGCTGCGCCGGGAGATCACCGACTGGGTGGCACGCGCCCGGGCCGAAGGCCTGGAACGGGCCGACGTCCTCGCCATGGTCACAGCGGTTCTGGACGCCTACGGCATCGAACACGACAGCCAGACCCCGGGCGACCGGGAACGGAAGAAGGAGGACGTATGACCGGGCCTGACGCGCCGGCCGCACTGCGCGCCACGGGACTCGGATTCCGGTACCGGAGACGGGGCGGCTGGGCCCTGCGGGACTGCGAGTTCACCGTGCCCGGCGGTCGTGTCGCCGCCCTCGTCGGACGCAACGGAGCCGGCAAGAGCACCCTGCTGCACCTGGCCGGCGGCCTTCTGCGAGCCGGCTCCGGGGAACTGCGGGTGCTGGGCGCCGCGCCCGGCACGGCCGAGGCCCGTACCCGGGTCGCCCTGCTCACCCAGGACAAACCGCTCTACCCCCGTTTCACCGTGGCGGACACCCTGCTGATGGGCGAGAAGCTGAACTCCTCGTGGGACCGGACGGCCGCCGAGCGGATCGTCCACGAGGGCGGCATCCCGCTCCACGCCCGCGTCGGCGAACTGTCCCCCGGACGGCGGACCCGCGTCGCGCTCGCCCTGGCCCTGGCCCTGGGCAAACGGCCCGAACTCCTGCTGCTCGACGAGCCGTTGGCCGACCTCGACCCCGTGGCACGAGGCGAGATCATGGCGGAGCTCATGGCCGAGGCCGCCGAGCGCGGCACGAGCATCGTGCTGTCCTCGCACGTCCTGCCCGAACTGGAGGAGACCTGCGACTGGGTGCTGGTGCTGCGCGACGGCCGCGCCGAGCTGAGCGAGGACGCCGACGCACTGCGCGAGAGTCACGCCGTACTGACCGGACCCGCCGACCGGGCCGACGCCCTGGCGGGACAGCACACCGTCGTACAGCGCCGTACCGCCGGCAGACAGCTGACCGCCCTGATACGGCAACGCGGACCACTGCGCGGTGACTGGCACGTGACACGGCCCAGGCTGGAGGACATCCTGATCGGCTATCTCCAGGCCGGGAACGAGCCGGGGCATCCCGCCGCGGGCGAGCGGACGGAGGCGGCGGCGTGAAAGGCTCCCTCTGGCTCGCCTGGCGCCAGCAGCGCGTGCCGGCCGCCATCGGCGCGGCCGCCCTGGTCCTCACCGCGGCGATCGCCGCGTACTACCGCTCGGGCATGGTGGACGCCCTGCGCAGCGGGCTGTTCGACCACTGCGCCACCGGGCCGCTGTACTGCACACGGTCCGACAGCGGCCTGCCACTCCTGCTGGACGTCGAGCCGCTGAAGTACCTCGGGGCGCTGAACATCGCCCTGCCCGTCGTCATCGGCGTCTTCTGGGGCGCCCCGTTGCTGGGCCGCGACCGGGAACTGGGCACACACCGCCTGGTACTCGCCCAGGGTCTGAGCCGCGGTCAGTGGTTCGCCTCCCGGTTCGCCCTGGCCGCGGCGACCACGACCGTCCTCTCCGGCCTGCTCGCGGGAGTGTTCGCATGGTGGTGGCGACCGGCCTCCGACCGCAGCTACGGCCTGTTCTGGTACGACAACACGGTCCTGAGCGGCTCGGGCCCCCGCGTCGTCGCGGCCGCCCTTTTCGGCCTGGCGGCCGGCACCCTGCTGGGCCTGCTGGCTCGCCGGGTCCTGGCAGCAATGGGCCTGACCCTGCTGGTGACGGGGATGGTGACACTCCTGCTGGAGGGGACCCACTGGGCCCGGCTGCTGGTCCCGCCGCGCACCTACGTCAGCGCCGGCAGCACCCCCAAAGCGCCGATGGGCGACAAGTGGTCGACCGGCGACTACGGCCTGATCACCGCCTCCGGCCGTCACGACTCCGTGTTCAACTGCCCCTTCCCGTCAGGTGCCCAGCTCAAGGAGTGCATGACGGCACACGGGTACGTGGCCCGCTTCTACGAGGCCAACCCGGCCGGTGACTACTGGACCTTCCAGTGGACCGACACCGCGGTCCTCGGCGGCCTGGCCGTCCTGCTCACGGTCGTCACCCTGCTGCTCCTGCGCCGCCGCGTCTGACGCGGTCGCCGCCGTACGGGCTCCCTCACCCCTCACCCCGATTCCCCCTTTCTCTCTGTACGGAGGTCGCTTCGTCATGCCCGCCGACGCCAAGTCGCCGAAGAAACTGCGCCACAACCGCGCCGCCCTCACCCACGAGACCGGTTACGCCCTGCGCCACCCCGGCCGCGTCGTCCCGTACCTCCGCCGGGCCGGCCGGGACGCGTGGCTGCGTCTCAAGCACCCCGACCACGTCGGCCACTACCGGGCCGTGATGGCCTCGGACACCCACCGCAACCCGGAGGCCGCGGTCGGCAGCCGGACCCACGACCGCCGGCTGGCGCTCGGGCAGATGCAGTTCGACTACCTCGTCGCACACGGGCTGCGCCGCCTGCACGCACGGTTCATGGAGGACTGGGAGCAGCGCCCGCACGGCCGCTCCAAGATACGCGTCAGCCGCTCGCCCCTGCCCGGCGTCTGCTGACACGGCCCCGGTTCCGACGTGCCGTCCTCCGAACCTCACAACGACCAGTCACGCCTGACCGCGATAGACGGGCTTCGTCTGGTGGCAGCGTTGATGGTGGCCGCCTACCACTTCCTCGGCACGCCCACCCCGCACTTCTGGGGCAGGGCCGAGCTCCGGGATTCCGTCCCGCTCCTGCACGAGATCAGCGCTTACGGCTGGCTCGGCGTCGAGTTCTTCTTCCTCATCAGCGGATTCGTGATCTGCATGAGCTGCTGGGGACGGACTCCCACACAGTTCGCCGTCTCCCGGATCTCACGGCTCTTCCCGGCCTACTGGTGTGCGGTGCTCCTGGTCGTCCTGCTCGTCCTGGTCTCGCGGCTGGGCCATCGGCCCGCAGCCACGCGCATCGACCCCCGTACCGTCCTGGGGAACCTGACGATGGCCCCGGGACCGCTCGGGCTCGATCCGGTCGACGGAGTCAGCTGGACGCTCTGGGTCGAGGCACGCTTCTACCTGCTGATGGCCGCGCTGCTCGTCCTCGGCCTGTCCTATCAGCGGGTGGTGGCCTTCTGCGGAGCCTGGCTCCTGGTCGGTGTCATCGCCCTTGAACTCCACTCACCCCTGCTCGACGAATTCGCTCTGACCCGGTACACCGGCCTCTTCGTCGCCGGGATCGTGCTCTACCTCATGCACAGGTTCGGACCGAACCTCCTGCTCTGGCTGCTGCTCGGACTCGCCTGGTGCTACCAGCTCACCGTGCTCGAACTACGGGTGGCCGACCACGCCGCCGTACCCCCTGGCGAGGGCCGGCCCTCCTGGGCCGTCTGCGCGGTCGTACTCACCCTCTGCCTCGGGCTGCTGGCCCTCGCCGGAATCGGCCCGCTCACCGGACTGCGATGGCGTTGGCCGGTCACCGCCGGGGCACTCACCTACCCCTTCTACCTCATCCACCAGAGCCTCGGGATCCCCCTGGCCAAAGGCCTGATCCAGGCATTCCCCGGGCTGGGACCACTGCCCTCGATGACGCTGTCCGTCATCTGCATGCTCGGGCTGTCCCTGCTGGTCCACACCCTGGTGGAGCGTCGGCTCGGACGCCGTCTGAGGCATCGCCTGACGGTCGACATGCGGCCGCGGGACCTCACCGCGCAGTCCGCCCTCATCCGCACTCAATAGCACCGGAACCCCGGTACCCCACCAGAGAACGGGCTCGCATGTTCTTCAGCACACGTACAAGACGGTCACGCATACTCATCGCCGTCGCGGCAGCGGCGGCCGTCGTCCTGGCCGTCGCAGTGACCGTGGCACTGTCGGTCACGACCTACGATCACACCTCGCCGCGCGCCGCCCGGGCCAAGGCATCGGGATCCGTCACCGGAAACACCGACTGCCGCAAGGAGAAGTGCGTGGCCCTCAGCTTCGACGGCGGACCCAGCCCGACGACCCCCAAGCTCCTGGACATCCTCAAGCAGCAAGGTCTGCACGCCACGTTCTTCGTGCAGGGCAAGGGTCACATCTCGAAGTACCCCGACATCCTGCGCCGTATCGCGGACGAGGGGCACGAGATCGGCAATCACACCTGGAATCACAAGCGGTTGACCGACCTCGGCGAGGACGACGCCCGTCAGGAACTGAGCCGGACCCAGGACGCCATCGAGAGGATCACCGGCACCAGGCCCGTCCTGATGCGTCCGCCGGAGGGCCGCACCAACCGCAAGGTGGCCAAGGTCTGCCAGGACCTGGGGCTGGCGCAGGTGCTCTGGAGCGTCACCGCCAAGGACTACGAGACGACCGACTCGGCCCTGATCACCAAGCGGGTGCTCGACCAGACCCACCGCGACGGCATCATCCTGCTGCACGACCTGCACAAGGGGACCGTGCCCGCCGTCCCGGGGATCCTCAAAGCACTCAAGCAGCGCGGCTACACCATCGTCACCGTGTCGCAACTGCTCGCCCCCGCCAAGCCCCAGCCCGGGATGGTCTACCGGCCCTGAGCCACCTCGGCGGCGAGCCCGTGCGCATCCATGAGGTCGAGTCAGTTTCCGAGAGCGTCCCTGCTGAATCGCCGTTCGCCCCTACTTGACCGCGCCGGCCAGCCCGTTGACGAAGAACCGCTGCAGCACGATGAAGATCAGGACGATGGGGAGCAGGGTGATGACCGACCCCGCGCACACCAGCGTCCAGGCGGTGGAGTTCTGGCCGATGAAGTTGAACATGCCCACTGACAGCGTGTGCAGCTCGGGGCGGGAGAGGGTGAAGACCAGTGGGACGAAGAAGCTGTTCCAGGCGTTGATACAGGCGAAGAGGCCCACGGTCGCCAGCATCGGCCCGGACAGCGGCAGCATGATCCGCCAGAAGATCTGGTGGAAGCTCGCCCCGTCCACGCGGGCCGCGTCCTCGAGCCCCCGGTCGATCGTCGTGAAGTAGCCCATGAAGAGGAAGGTGCCGAAGACCATCCCGCCCGCCGACTGGACGATGACCACCGCCCAGAGGGTGTTGAGGAGATGGAGCCGCTGGATCAGGTCGAAGACCGGGATGATCGTGTAGCCGTGCGGCAGGAAGAGCGTCACCCCGACCAGGCCCAGCCAGAGCTTCTTGCCGGGGAAGTCGGTACGGGCGAGGACATAGCCCGCCATGGAGGTGGCGAGCAGGGTGACGACGACCGTACCCATGGCGAACAGCACCGTGTTGACGAAGAACCGGCCGAAGTCCGCCTGTGTCCAGGCCTCGCTGTAGTTGGACCAGCGGAACTCGGACGGGATCGGGTTCAGTCCGCCGGAGAAGAAGCCGTCGGTGCTCTTCAGTGAGCTTCCCAGCGCCCACAGGAACGGGTAGAGCCAGATGAGCCCGCCGCCGAGCAGGGCGAGATGGAGCAGGCCGCGCCGGCCTCGGCGCAGGCTCAGCCGCGGACGCGGGGACAGTGTGGACATCGACGAAACCCCTTCACTGGTCGGCGGCCGTGCGCCGTCGGCTGATCTGGCGCAGGGCGAGGACCTGCAGAGCGGAGAAGACGATGAGCAGCAGTCCGTAGAGGAACGAGGCCGCGGAGGCCAGGCCGATGTCGGGCTGGGCGGCCGAGCCCGGGGAGCCGCCGAAGGCCAGGTGGTAGATGTACGTGTTGACGACTTCGGTGGCGAAGTACGGGCCACCGCCGGTGAGGACCTGCACCAGGTCGAAGACCTGGAAGCTGCCGATGAAGGCCAGCACGACGATGACGACGCCGACTTGGCGCAGCATCGGGATGGTGATGCGGAAGAAGGACTGCACCGGGCCGCAGCCGTCGAGCTTCGCCGCCTCGTACAGTTCCGCCGGGATGGTCTGCAGGCCGGCCAGGAAGTAGACGAGGTTGTAGCCGAGGGTGTGCCAGATACCGATCGCGATGATCACGGCCAGGGCGGTGTGCGGGTCGCCGAGCCAGTCGATGTGCCCGTCGGTCACCCCGGTCCTGGCGAGCAGGCTGCCGGCCGAGTCGCCGAAGTTGGCGAGCATGAGCTGGATGACCACTCCGACGACCGCGGCGGAGGTGACGACGGGGATGAAGTAGACGGTCCGGAAGAACAGCGCGAACTTGAGCTTCGGGTTGTTCAGCACCAGCGCGAGGGCCAGCGCCAGCACCAGTTGCACCGGGACGAGCACGAACGCGTAGACGAAGGTGTGCTGGACCGCGCCCCAGAAGATGCGGTCCTGCAGGATCTGCCGGAAGTTGGCGAGGCCCACGTAGTCGCCGGGTTCACCGATGCCGTTCCAGCGGTAGAAGGTGTAGCCGAAGGAGGCGAAGATCGGGTAGATCACAAAAGCCAGCAGTAGCACGGCCATCGGGGCCAGATAGGCGTACGACCACTTGGCGGCGCGGATGCGGTGCCAGAGGCCGACCCGGGGAGCGACCGGTGGTGCGGTCCGGGGCGGCAGCCGGCGCCGGCGGGTGGCGAGGAGTGACATGTCGGCTGCTCAGGCCTTCTTCGTGGAGTACGGCTTGGTGGGGTCCCAGTCCGCGAAGACGTAGTCGGACGTGCTGACCTTCTTGCCCTGCTTGGCCACGGCGGCGACCGCGTCGGAGAGGAGCTGGAACTTCTTGTCGGCCAGGCCGCTCAACGCGCTCTGTACGTCCTTGATCTGGCCGGTGTAGACGCCGGTCACCACATCGCCGATGTCGGGCTTGGGAGCGCCGGGCGCGACGCCGGCCAGCTCCGGGTTGCGTACCAGGGGCACCGGGCCGCGCAGCACCTGCTGGGTCATGCCGACGAAGGCGGCGAAGGGCTTGGAGTCGATGCCGTGCGGGTCGTTGTTCGCGGGGTGGGCCGAGACGCCGTTGAGGTCCTGCACCCAGCGGCGTCCGGCGGCGGGGGACGTCAGCGCGTCCAGCCACTGGAACGCCTGGTGCGCCTTCTTGCTCTTGGCGGAGACCGCGGCGAAGGAGCCGTTGCCGACCGGGTCGGCGTAGTAGTAGCCCTGCGGGGTCGCGGTGGGCGAGGGCAGGGTGACGAGGCTGTAGTCGGTGAACTTGTGCTGGGTCCACTCGGGTTGGTTCCACACGCCGCCGACGGTCATGCCGAACTTGCCGCGCTCGAAGAAGGCGCGGGCCGCCTCGTCGGACAGGCTCACGGAGTTGGGGTGGAAGAAGCCGCGCTTCTTCCACTCGACGAACAGCTCCAGGAAGTCCGCGTACGAGCGGTCGGTGCCGAACGTCCACTTGCCGACGCGGTAGTCCATGCCGGTTCCCGCGCCGGTGGGGGCGCCGCCGGGGGCGCCGGCGCCGCGTACGAACAGGTCCAGCCACCATGCGAGGACGCCGATGCCGTCGGCGTTGCCGAAGCCGAGGCCGTACGACTTGCCACCGCTCTTCTTGGTGATCGTCTGGGCGGCGCTGGTCACCTCGTCCCAGGTCCTGGGTGTCTTCACGGTCCCGTCCGGGTTCGTCAGGCCGACGGACCTGAAGACGCCGTGGTGGATGTAGAGCTGGTACAGCGGGCCCGAGCCCTTCAGCGGGGCCGAATAGACCTTGCCGTCAAAGACGTTGGCGCCTTCCAGGAAGGTGCCCTCGGGGAAGCGCGACTGCCACTTCGGTGTCGCCCACTCGTCGAGCGGCCGCAGCCAGCCCTTGGCGACCTGCTCGGCGACGCTCGGCACCTGCGGGATCATGAAGACGTCCGGCGGGTTGCCGCTGCGGTTGGCGAGCGCGACCAAGTCGGCGTACTTGGCGTTCTGTTGGGTGGTCTTCTTGACGCTGACGCCGCTACGGCCCTTCTCGAAGAGATCGATCTCCTTGTCGACCCAGGGAGCTTGGGTGACGTACCAGTCCCAGTAGGTGAGGGCGTTGGCCGACGAGGGGGAGGAGCCGGAGCCGCATGCGGTCAGGCCGCCGCCCAGGGCGAGGGTGCCGGCGCCGAGTGCGGCGGTGCGCAGGAGGCCGCGTCTGGAGACGTTCGACGATGTCATCTGGTGTTCCTCCGAGGCGGAGAAGAGGGATGCCGATCGGCGCGTAACGTTCAGTGAACCGTTTACAGTAACCGGGACGCTAAGGGTGCATGTCATGGCCGTCAAGAGGTTCGACGACGCTTGACGAGTCGATCCTCGCGGCGCCAGAAGCCCGGTAGCCCCGATCTCTGCCAGGGCATAGAGAAACTCTGACAAGTTGTGTAACTTTTTCATCGGTGTTACTCACATCGGCTGTTCACCGGGGCAAGGAGAAGCAGAGCATGGCTCAAGGTCGGGGTTCCGCGGGGCGGGCGACGATTCGTGACGTGGCATCGCGCGCGGGCGTGTCCGTCGCCACCGTCTCGCGGATCCTCAGCGGGGCGTACACGGCGCCCCCGGCTACGCACGAGCGGGTCATGCAGGCCGCGCGCGACCTCGACTACGTGGTCAACGCCAACGCCCGTTCCCTCAGCACGGCGTCGGGGATGGTCGCGATGGTGGTCAACGACATCACCTCGCCGTTCTTCATGAACGTCGCCTCCGGAGTGGAGGAGCAGGCCGTCGCCGACGGCCGGGTCTGCCTCGTCTGCTCCACCCAGGGTGTCCCGGAGCGCGAGCTGTCGGTGATCAACCTGATGCGTCAGCGCGGCGTGGAGGCGATCATCCTGGTCGGCGGCATGGCCGAGACCGAGGAACATCTCGCCCAACTCGCCGCGGCCGCCGAGGGGATGGACCGGGCCGGCGCCCGCCTGGTGCTCTGCGCCCGGCCGTGGAAGGGCGCGAAGGCGCCAGTGGACGTGGTGGAGTGCGACATGGAGAGCGGCGCCTTCGCCGCCACCAGCCACCTGCTCTCCGCCGGGCACACCCGGGTCGCCCACCTGGCGGGTCCGCACGAGTTCAGCGTGGCGGGCCAGCGCCTCGAAGGGTACGAACGGGCACTGCGCGCGCACGGCATCAAACCCGATCCGGCGCTCGTCGCCGAGAGCGACATGACGCGCGAGTCAGGATACGAAGCGGCCTGCCGGCTGCTCACCGGCACCGACGCCACCGCCATCTTCTGCGCCAGCGACATGAGCGCCGCCGGTGCCATCGCCGCCGCCCGCGACCTGGGCCGCTCCGTCCCCGGCGACCTCTCCGTGGTCGGCTTCGACGACATCCCGCTCGCCGAGGACCTCTACCCGCGACTGACCACCGTGCATGTCCCCCAGCAGGAACTCGGCCGCTCCGCCACCCGCCTCGCCCTGCACCGCCGCCCCACCGATCCGCCGAGCCGCCGTGTGGTGCTCGGCTCGCACGTCGTCGTACGCCAGTCGGTGGCGCCCCCAGCCCGCCTCAACACCGTCGGAAAGGCGGATAGTTGATACCCGAAGACCGGCTCCTCTCCCCGTACACCGGCTGGACGCGTGCGCACTGGGAGGCGCTGGCCGACGCGCAGCTGGCCGCCGTCCGCCCGTACGCCACCGACCGGCACGCCCTGCTCCATCTGCCCGGACCCGTCAGCCGTAACGGCCGGCACAGCGACGGCCTCGAAGGCTTCGCCCGCACCTTCCTGCTCGCCGGCTTCCGCCTGGCCCACTCCGGCGACACCGACCCGGGCGGCCACGCCGCGTGGTACGCCGAGGGCCTGGCCGCCGGCACCGATCCGCGCTCGCCGGAGCGCTGGCCGAGCCTGCGTGAGTGCGGGCAGGCCAAGGTGGAGTGCGCGTCGGTGGCGATCGCGCTGCACGAGACGCGGCCGTGGATCTGGGACCGGCTGGACGACGGCGTACGGCAGCGGATCGTCGCCTGGATGACGGACCTGCTCGGCAGCGACGTCCCCGACAACAACTGGGTCTGGTTCCGGGCGATCACGTCGGCGTTCCTGCGCTCGGTCGGCGCGCCGTGGAGCGCGCCCGACATCGACCACGCGATCGCACGGACGGAGGAGTGGTACGCGGGCGACGGCTGGTACGCCGACGGGGGCGGCAGGGGCGGCACGTTGCGGCACTTCGACTACTACTCGGGCTGGGCCATGCAGTACTACCCACTGTGGTACTGCCGCATCTCCGGCACCGCAGCGGACTCCACCCTGCTCCCCCGCTATCGTGCCCGGCTGCGCCGCTACCTCGACGACGCCCAGCACCTCGTGGCGGCCGACGGCGCCCCGTTGTACCAGGGCCGCTCCCTCACGTACCGCTACGCGATGCTGTGCCCGCTGTGGACCGGAGCCGTCTTCGACGCCACTCCCCTGCCGGCGGGCCGCACCCGGCGCCTGGCCAGCGGGGTCCTGCGGCACTTCACCGAAGCCGGCTGCTTCGACGGGCGCGGGCTGCAACCGCTGGGCTGGCACGGGGAGTTCCCGGCCATCCGGCAGCCGTACTCCGGGCCGGGCTCGCCGTACTGGTCGAGCAAGGGCTTCGCCGGACTGGTGCTGCCCGCCGAACATCCGGTGTGGGCGGAGAAAGAGGAGGCGCTGCCGATCGAGACCCGGGACGTGCGGCGGACGCTGACCGCCCCGGGGTGGCTCGTCTCCGGCACTGCCATCGACGGGGTCGTACGCGTTGTCAACCACGGCAGCGACCACGCCGTCGGCGACGGCGTCGACGCCGAGGCGGACGACCCGGCCTACGGCCGCCTGGCCTACGCCTCGCACGCCGCGCCCGACAGTACGGAGGCGAGCCTGAACGACCCGCTCGACTCGCACGTCGCCCTGCTCGACGCCGAGGGGCGGCCTTCTCATCGCCGCCCGCTGACCCGGTTGCACCTGGGTGTCCGCACCGCCATCTCCCGACAACGCGCCCACTGGCCGCTCGGCCCGGTACCCGCCCCGTACGCCCACGACCCCGCGCCCGCTTTCCGTACGGGCCCGTGGATCACGACGGCGTCCATGCTGAACGGCCCACTGGAGGTACGGCTCGCGCGCGTCGACGGCCCGGTTCAGGAACCGCTGCGGCTACGGCTCGGCGGCTACTGTCTGGCCGCCGCCGAACCGCCGCTCGGGTACGAGGAGACCGGTCCTGTCGCCTGGGTGCGGCGCCCAACCGGTATCGCCAGCACGGTGGTTGGGCTGCGCGGCTTCGACCAGGCGGGCATCGCCACCGCGCGGGACGCCAACGCCTTCGGCCCGCACTCGGCGACGCCCTGGCTGGCTACGGCCGCGGAGGTCGAACCGGGCACGGTGTACGCCGCGTTGGTCTGCCTCTCCGGAGCGGTCGAGGGGGCGGGCGCGGCCGAAGGCGTACGGCTGGAGGTCTGTCACGACGGTGCCGGCACCGCGCTCGTCTCCGTCGCCTGGCCCGACGGCACCCAGGACAACGTGCGCCTGGAGCCGCCGAGTTGACCGGCAGGTCGCGATCAGGTGCCGTACGCCCCAATCACGTGCCGTCGATGAGACGGACGGCGATCGCGGGACTGAACTGCCCGGCGGGGACCGTCGGTGCGATGCCGCACTGTCCGTCGGAGTTGCCCGGTGTCTTGACCCACAGCAGCAGGTCCTCGCCGCCGCCCACGCGCGCGGTGACGCCGAGTTTGCGCCCGGCCGGGTTGCACCATTCGCCGTTGGAGCCGTTGCCGTTGCGGCTGGTGTCGACGACGAAGTGGGAGCCGCCGCCGAGCGCCGAGTTGATCGAGTTGCCGTAGGTCTCCGAGGACGAGGTGGTGTAGAAGTTCGAGACGTTCAGGGCGAAGCCGCGAACGGCGGCCACGCCCGCGGACTTCAGCCGGCTCGCCATGGTCGCGGGGGCGACCCAGTTCGTGTGTCCGGCGTCCAGGTAGGCCCAGGTGTTGGGTGCCTTCTGCTGGAACATCTGGGCGGCGTAGGCGAGCATCGTGAGTCGGTCGGTGGTCTGCGCGCTGGTCAGGCAGCTGAAGTCCGACAGGGCGTCCGGCTCGATGACGACCACCGCGGGGCGGTCGCCCACCGCTGCCGCGAAGGTCGAGATCCAGGTGCGGTACTCGGCCACGCTGCCCGCGCCGCCGGACGACTCGCCGCCGCACGCGTCCCGGAGCGGGATGTTGTAGGCGACGAGAACCGGCAGCTTGTCGTGGCTGTCGGCGGCACCGACATAGCCGGCGACGGCCGGTCCGATGCCCCCGCTCTCGGCGGCGAACCAGCGGGCGATCGGCTGGGAGGCGATGGCCGACTGGATACCTGCGGCACGGGTGTCGGAGGGGTTGTTGCGGACCCAGACGGCCGGGCCGGAGTCGGGGTTGGAGTAGAAGCCGCTCGTCAGGGAGACGGGGTCGGCGGCGGCCGCCGGACCGGCCGCCAGGAGCGGCATCGGTGCGACGAGCAGGCAGATCAGGCCGGTTCGGAGCGTGACGGTTTTGAGTGAGGCGGTTTTGAGCAGGGCTTTCCAGCGCATGGTGAGTCCCTATCTCTGGGGGCGGGGCTGCCGTGGGCCCCTCGGCTCGGCCCCGTCCGCGCTCGTCCAGGCGCGGGCGGAGCCACGGCGGTACGTGCGTTCAGGCCGCGGCGTTCAGGCCGCGGTGCTCAGCGCGCGGAGTCGGCGGCGAAGGCCGCCACCCAGGCGAGCGCGGAGTTCCAGTTGATGGCGACCTCGTTGGTCGAGTACGCGTAGATGTCGTCGATGTAGCAGGTGGCGGGGGCGCAGCCGACCAGGTTCTGTTGCGCGACCGGGTCCTGGAGGGCGGAGTCGGGGCCGCCGGCCAGTGAACCAGGCGGCGGGCTGGGCAACTTGGGGTCGATCTGGTGGGCCCAGATGCGGTTGTGCTGGTTGTGGCTGACCCGGGTGCCGTAGCCGGTGACGAAGGACTGGTTCAGGGCATTGCGGCCGAGGAGGTAGTCCAGCGACTCCAGGGCGGCACTGCGGTAGCTGTCCCGGTGGGTGAGGTCGTAGGCGGTCGCGATGACCATGGCGTTGTTCGCGGTGACGCTGTTCGAGCCCCAGACGTAGGCGCCGTCGGTGGGCAGGTTGGGGTTCGGGTAGCCCTGCGACCGCTCGTCCCGTACGAACCCGTCCGCGACGGCGAGGACCCGCTTGCGGGCGGCGGCGACCATGCGGTGCGGGAAGCGGCTCGGCAGCCGGACGACGGTGAGATCGGCGAGCGCGCCGGTGTCGCGCCAGGAGAACCCGGCCGAGGTCATCTTCGTGTCGATCCGGGACAGATAGGCAGGGTCGTGCGTGGTGGCGTACAGCTCGGTGGCGGCCCACGAGAACTCGTCGGACACGTCCGTGTCGGCGTACGCTCCCCCTCCGACGCTGTCGCCACTCGGGGCGTACACGTCGGGATGGGCGAGCGCGGCCTTCCAGGCGGACTTGGCCGCGGTCAGGCACCTGCGTGCGAAGGCCCCGTCGTAGCGGGCCCATACCCGGGCGCACTGAGCACCCGCGGCTGCCAGGTTGAGGGTGGCGGCCGTGGACGGCGGGTGCAGGTAGCGGAGTTGGGAATCCTGGTCGGGCCGGGTGGGCAGGGCGGTCCAGGCCAAGTCGTGGACCTTGTGGTGAACCATGCCGGCCAGCGGCTCACCCGCGGGCACCTGCATGCTCAGCAGGAACTCCGTCTCCCAGCGGGACTCGTCGAGTACGTCCGGGACGCGGTTGTCGTTCTCCGGGATGCTCAGCAGTCCGTCACGCAGCCCCGCGGTGTCCCCCTGGCTGCGGGAACGTTCGTACTCGTCCATCAACTGCCAGTCGGCGAGCGCACCGTTGACGACGTACTTGCCCTGGTCGCCCGCGTCGTACCAGCCGCCCTGGACATCCAGCGAGTAGTCGCAGGTACCGGGCAGGCAGGGCACGTCCGTGTCGCCCTTGTTGGGTACCACGCCGACGTGTCCGGCGGGCCGGGCGTAGGCGTCACCGGCGTACCGGGCCTCGATGGGCGTGCCGCTGCGGACGGCGTAGAAGTAGCCGAGGGCGTCCTTGCGCAGGGCCGTGTAGGGATTGTCCGCGATGGCGAACGGATAGCTGGTCGCCGTACCGACCGCGAGCGTGTAGCCCGTACCGGCCGTGTGGACCGAGCTGAAGTCGGCGATGTGCACATGGTCGCCGGAGGCGGCGTCCGTGCCCTGCACGTGGGTGCGTCCGGTCTTCACGACCGCGCCCGCGGCGTCGAGCAGGTGCCAACGCACGGGCGTCGCCGAGGCGTCGACGATGGACGCCTTCTTGGGACCGTGGACGGCGTAGCCGTACTGGTTGGTACGCACCGGGGAGCCGAAGTCGCGCCCGCCGCCGGGTGGTGTCGCGCCGCCGGTGAGGGAGACGTCGTCGAGGCACAGGGTGAACGGCTGGGTGGCGCCGCCCTGTTGGAAGGACAGCTGGGCGTGCAGGTCGGCGCTCGTGGACGTGCCGGTGAACTGGAAGGTCTTGGGCGTGCTGGTGACGGCGGCGGTCTTGTTCAGGGTGGTCGTGAACGGTGCGGCGGGCAGCTGCAGTACGGCGTGGAGGGACACGTCCCGGGTAGCGGAGGCGGTGAAGCGCAGCGTGTAGGGCCGGCCGGCCTCCAGTGGGATGTCGTTCTGGCCGATCATGGAGTCCCATACGTTGACGGTCCCTGCGGGGACGTCGGCGCACAGCCGGCCGAGGTCGATGGTGGACGGCGTGTTGGCGCTGCTCCACCAGGGGGTCTTCACGCTGTCGAACGTGCCGTTGAGCACCCGTTCGTAGTCCGCGGCGTGCGCGGGCGTCGCGGCCAGGGCGACGGTCAGGACGGGTGCGAGGAAGGCTGCACCCCATCTGGCTCTGTGGGACATACCGGGCCCTTCTCGATCGTAGGGTTCCCGGCTCGCTTCGGCGTCAGTGCCAGATGTTCGGCGGGGGCACCGAGGCTGTCAAGCCTTGGAACACGGGAGTCTTTTCTGTGTCCGAACACTTCACAGACCGAACGTGCCGCTCCTAGCCTGCGACTGTAAGCGCTTCCAGTTTTTCGCTGGAAGCATCGCGCAAGCACCGGCCGAGCTGCGGCGTCAACCCAGGTCAGTGGTGAGATTCGCACCCAGAACGACAGCATTCCGATTGTCATCGCTCTCAATTTCTCGCAGGTGGAGGTTCAACTCAGTGAGCATGTTCGATCCCGGCTTCCTGTGGGGCGCCGCCACATCGAGCTACCAGATCGAGGGCGCGGTCACGGAGGACGGCCGGGGTCCCTCCATCTGGGACACCTTCGCGGCCACCCCGGGCGCCGTCCGGGACGGTGACACCGGAGCCGTCGCGGCCGACCACTACCACCGCTTCTCCGGGGACATCGCGCTGATGGCCGAACTCGGCCTGCGCGCCTACCGGTTCTCCCTCGCCTGGCCCCGGATCCAGCCCGCCGGCTCCGGCCCGGTCAACCAGCGCGGCCTTGACTTCTACCGTCGTCTGACCGACACCCTCCTCGACCACGGCATCGAGCCCTGGCCCACCCTCTACCACTGGGACCTGCCCCAACCGTTGGAGGACGGCGGCGGCTGGCCGGTCCGGGACACCGCCGAGCGGTTCGCCGAGTACGCCGCGCTCGCGCACGAGGCGCTGGGCGACCGCATCACCCACTGGACCACCCTCAACGAGCCGTGGTGCTCGGCCTTCCTCGGCTACGCCACGGGCCGCCACGCCCCGGGCCGCCGCGAACCCGCGGCCGCCGTACGCGCCGCCCACCACCTGCTGCTCGGACACGGCCTGGCCGCGGAGGCCATACGGGGTGAGGCCCGCGTCGGCCTCACGCTCAACCTCACCCACGTCACCCCGCTTCACGCCGAGCCCGCCGACCTGGACGCCGCCCGCCGCATCGACGGCATGCAGAACCGTCTCTTCCTCGACCCGCTGCTGCGCGCCGCCTACCCCGACGACGTGCTCGACGACCTCCACGAAGTCACCGCCTTCGGGCACATCCACGACGGCGACCTGAAGAGGATCGGGGCTCCGCTGGACCACCTCGGCATCAACTACTACGCACCGATGCTGGTCGCCGGCAGCTCGACGCCGAACCAAACCGCCTATGTGGGCTCACCGTTGGTCCGGATCGCCGACGGCGGCCGTCCGAGAACCGCGATGGGCTGGGAGATCGACGAGAGGGGACTCCTGGAGCTCCTCCTGCGCCTCAAGAACGACTACCCGGCCGTACCCCTGTACATCACGGAGAACGGTGCCGCCTTCGACGACGTGGTGCAGCACGACGGGGTGCATGACACGGACCGGATCGCCTACCTGGACGGCCATCTCCGCTCCTGCGCACAGGCGATCAGCCGTGGCGTGCCGCTGCAGGGCTACTTCGTCTGGTCGCTGCTGGACAACTTCGAGTGGTCCTTCGGCTACGCCCCCCGCTTCGGCATCGTGCACGTCGACTACACGACCCAGCGCCGCACGCCCAAGGACAGCGCCCGCTGGTACGCCGAGGTCATCCGCCGCAGCGGCCTGTGACGCGGTTCGCGCTTACAGTGCTGCTACTCGCCACCCCGCCCGTACGAACAGGAGCAGCCCCCACATGACCAGACGGCCGCCGACGCTCGACGAGGTGGCGCTGCGCGCCGGGGTGTCCGTCGGAACCGTCTCGCGTGTGATCAACAACCGCCGGCACGTCAGCACGAAGGCACGGCAGGCAGTGGAGAGCGCCGTGGCGGAGCTGGGCTATGTGCCCAACGTCGCGGCCCGCTCGCTCGCCTCGCAGCGCCGCGGCGCGGTGGTGCTGGCGATCTCCAGCGACGATCCCGCGCTGTTCGCCAACCTCTTCTTCGCGGAGGTGATCACCGGTGTCAACGCGGTCATCGAGGAGACCGACCTCGAACTGCTGCTGGTCCTGGCCGCCTCGGAGCGGGGCCGGGCCCGGCTCGCCCGCATCCTCCAGTCGCGGGGTGCGGACGGCGTCATGCTGCTGGCCCTGCGCGAGAACGATCCGCTGGCGAAGGTGGCCGAGGCAGGCGGCGTCCCCGTCGTGCACGGAGGCCGCCCCCTGGGCCGGGCCCCGCGCTGGTACGTGGACGCCGACAACCGGGGCGGGGCCCGCCAGGCCGTGGAGTACCTGATCTCGACGGGCCGCCGCGCCATCGCAACCGTCACCGGCCCGCTCGACATGCACGCCGGCGTCTCCCGCTACCTGGGCTTCCGTGAGGCGGTCGCCGTGGCCGGCTTGACGGACCACCGCGTGGCCCACGCCGACTTCAGCGAGGCGGGCGGCGCCGCGGCGACTGCCCGCCTGCTCGACGAACACCCGGACCTGGACGCGGTGTTCGTCGCCTCGGACGCCATGGCCGCCGGCGCCCTGCGGGTCCTGCGCGAGCGCGGCCGCGCCGTCCCCGAGGACGTCGCGGTCGTCGGGTTCAACGACATCCTCACAGCCCAGCACACCCAGCCGGCCCTGACGACGATCCA
This sequence comes from Streptomyces sp. NPDC007157, assembly GCF_040634235.1. Classification (NCBI taxonomy): domain Bacteria; kingdom Bacillati; phylum Actinomycetota; class Actinomycetes; order Kitasatosporales; family Streptomycetaceae; genus Streptomyces; species Streptomyces sp. NPDC007157. The sequence goes on along the minus strand of NZ_JBEYFE010000004.1, from coordinate 335,896 downwards.
CCAGCCCATCGTGGCCCTCGGCCGCGAGATGACCCGCATGCTGGTACGCGTGCTGAGCGGCGAGGAGCCGACGCCTCTCATCCTGCCGACGGACCTGGTCATCAGGGGATCCGCGTAGCACGGCAGTCCGAAGCCTGACGAGGGTCATGGTGCCGGGTTGACCTCGTCGCGGTCTGCCCGTCGCTCGATGGCGAAGCCGTGCAGATAAAGATCGCGAAGGACGCCGAGTTCGGCACCGTGGTGAGAGGCTTCGTCCAAGGCGTGCAGAGCCAGCAGCAGGTAGCTCTCGTGACCGTAGACACCAGCGACGGGGCCCATGGGCCGGAGAAGACCGTCATCGCCGAGGGATTCGACGTGGTTGCGGAACCGGGTCCAGTCGTTGGCCAGCGCCTGGATGCCTTCGATCGCCGTGCCCGGCCACAGATGCCGGTCCTCATCCTGGGGATCGTCACCGAAGAAGCGTCCATAGCCGCGCAGGCAGTCCGCCCCGATGTGCCAGACACGCCACCCGATCGTCGTGAACGGCGCCGGACGCACATCACCTGCGGATCGCGGGTCGGCACGGAACATCGTGCCCGCAGCCGACCTGAGCGTCATGCAGGAGGCGACGGGCTCCCACAGATATTCGGCGTCGGTGAGCCCGTCAAGGCGAGCGAAGGTTCTGGAACGCACGTCCTCGAAGGTTTCGAGCAGGTCGCGGGTGACGGGGCCGGGCGAGGTCATTGGCTGCTCCAGGTTCGCCGACAGATACGGCCACCGTTGATCATCGGCGTGTGAAAACTGAAGATCATGCGGTGACCGCGAGTCACAGAGTAGGCCCGCCCCGCCGGCAGGAGGTGCGTTTCGTCTCCACCTGATGGTGCCGGGCCTGGTCGGCGGGATGAGTGAGATCGAGCCGTACCCCAGTGGGTCGGTTGGCGCTGTCGCTGAGCGTCGTGCGACGGGCCGGCCTCCGAACAGCGTCCGAGGAGAAGACCAAGCCCAAAGTCCCCTATGACAACACGGAGTTGGTCTTCCCTCAGTCGTGAGTCGTCGATCACTCTCAGGTACGATGCGGAGAATGAGCTCTGCGGCCGTGTTCCTGCTGGGTATGGTCGGCGCGCTGGCGCCGGAGATCGTTCGCCTCTACGAGATCCGCAACGATCCCGAACGGTTCCAGTGGTCGTGGTTCTACCTCACAGTCTCGCTCGCCTTCTCGGCGCTCGGCGGTGTCCTGGCGCTGGCGCTGCCGGCGACCACCTACTGGGGCGCCCTGTACGTCGGGGTGTCGACGCCGGTCCTGGTGAATTCCATCGTGCGCAAGGGACGCGAGCGCGCCCGCACGCAGCTGCGCTCGTGGCCGCCGACCGTCACGCGGTACTCGCTGGTCGACTCCTACGTGTACGGGTTGTAGGCCGTGGATCTCGGCCTGTCGCACGGGATCAGGTTCCGCTTCGACGGCGGTCTCCTCAGTGCGGCCCTGCTCGACATGCACCGCAAGTCGCCGCTCCCCCTTCGAGAGCGGATGCTCGGCGCGGGGGTGCGGCCTGCAGCGCTGCCCGTGGCAGAGCTGGCGACCACGCGGGTGAGGCAGCACCTCGGGGCGGGCACGCGGGAACTCGAACTGGTCACACCGCGGGACGAGGGACCCGCCGTTGCGCTCGAACTGCGCTTTGACCTGGACGTCCCGGTGGACTGGTGCCTGAAGGTGAAGGGGACCCCAAAACCGTTCGACCGGGGCGTGGCCTACTCCCTGCCCGGTCGGGTCACGCTCACCGTCGAGGCGGCCGTGCCGTGTGCGATCGACGGCGACGAGGTGCGCCTGTCGTTACCGGCAGGCAGCTCCGAGGTGGTCCTGGCGCTGACCAGCCTGCCAGTGTTCAACGTCGGTGACACGGTCGTGGTGTGCCGCCCCGACCAGATACGGGAGGCGGCCGTCGTGGCGTCCTGCCTCCCCGCGGACCGGCTGACGCCCATCGTCGCAGTCGAACCGCCGCCTATGGCCGAGGCGGAATTCATCGAGCTGTACGAGGAGTTCAAAAGCAGTCAGGACAAGTCGATGCGGAGCATCGGTGCGCGGCTGGGTCTGGACGAGGTACTGGCCGGTGGTCCGGAGGTGCAGCGGCAGACCCTGCTGGACATAGCCGAGCACCAGCGGCTTGGCAAGGCGCTGAGCCAATACCGGTCCTGGGCCAAGCACAACGAGATGGTGTCCGGGCTGTTGTCGCGGATGAGCGTCGAACGTGCCGTGTTCCTCTCCGACTTCAGCCCCGAGGAACTCAACACCCTCGACCCCGCCCTCCGCAGAGGGGCGAACCGCCTGTGGGCCGCGCACACCGGGGAGGACGAGGGCGACCCAGACGACGGGATGTTCGCGGACGTCCCGGAGAAGCTGCGCCTGCGGTGGAGCGGACTGGCCGAACTCACCAGCGTCGCCTGGCAGTCGCTGCGCGAGCCGGGCGGCGAGCCGGAGCGCACGATCGAGGTCTCCACCGACGACCGCGCGAGCTATGTAGCCGCGCTGTTCACCGCGCTGCGCACCGGCGCGGCCCTGCGTGCGGTCGACGGTCCCGGCACACCGCTCGACGAGCTGTTCGCGGAGACCAATCCGGATTCCGACGAGGCGACGCTGGTCGAGAACACCGCCGACGTGAACGCGCTGTTGGGCGCGGTGTACGCCCATCACCGCGGCGCGCGCCTGGTGGTCACGCCACCGCCGGACCTGGAGCCAGTCCGGCGAGCGGTCGACGAGCAGCAGCGGCGGATCACCGCGGGCGCGCGCCTCGACGAGGAGACGAAGGGCGTCGACGCCGGCGGGAGACTGCGGCGATGGCTGTCCACCGGCGGCAGAAACCCTTATCGGGCCCTGGAAGAGGCGGTGACCGCGCAGGTCCCGCCGGCCGCGCTCGCCTCCGTCGGCGAGCGCAGGCTCACCGCGTTCACCACCGGTCTGCCGTACTCGTTCGTCCGCTCCGCGGAGGCCGACTGGTCGCGCAAGCCCATCGGGCACGTCGCAGCCGATCCCGTCCTGATCATCCTCAACGAGGTGTACGGCGAGGGCATCGAACGATCGGCCGGCACATTCAGCCTCGTGTTCGACCCCGGGTTCTTCCGGATCTCGGAGACCGAGGACGTGATGCGCTCAGTGGGCGGCCACTTCACCCATCCCATCCTGCTGCCGGGACCGGACAAGGTCATGCTCGGTGCTCTGATGGCGCTGCCCCAAGACCTGCCGGTGGAGCTGCTGTTCTTCAACACGCACGGCACGGACGACGGGATCGTGCTGGGCGAGCGGTTCGCCCTGGAGAACTGGCGCATTCCGCAGTGGCTGACGCTGCGCCACCGGCCCATCGTGTTCAACAACTCCTGCCAGTCCTGGACGGGCGTCGGCCGGGAGTTCGTCCGGGTCGGCGCCCGCGGCTACATCGGCTCGCTCTGGAGCATCCCGTCGAAGCGGGCAGCCGACTTCGCCCGTATGGTCGTGCACCGCATCACGGCCGAGGAGACCCCGGTCTGTGAGGCCATCGTCGGCACTGGGCTGCCCGCCGGAATCGAGCGGTCGTACATCTACGTGGGCACCGCGAACGGGCGGCTGGACCAGTGGCGGGACCGGGCCGCCACCGCCGGCGAGGCCGCACTCGCGGAGTGCGCGATGCTCGCACGCGTAGCCCGCCGGGACCACGGCGCCATGGCCCGCCTCCTGCACAAGGAGATTACGGGACTGCGTCGTGCCGTCGAGCGCACACCTCACCGCGACACGCTGTCCTACCTGGATGTTCTGCTGGACGAGCTCGCGCTGACCGCCAGGGACGACACCGCCGGCGAGGAGGCGGTACAGCAGCTCGTCGCGCGGATCGACGGCCTGCTGGATCGGCTGGACCTCCCGGCGGAGACCGCTGACCAGCGATGGGCCACCCGGTTCGAGCTGACCGGCACTCGGCACGAGCGGCTCGACGACCTGGCGGCGGCACTGGCCGACTTCCGGCGCAGCGTGGCCTACGGCGAGGCCTGCGAAAACCGCCCGAACCTCCTGCTGCGCATGGCACAGCTCCAGATGCGGCACGGCCAGGGAGAGGAAGCCCGGCTGCTGGCCGAAGAGGCACACGACTTGTACCTCCGGCGCGACGACAAGAACGGGCTGCTCCAAACGGTCGGCGTGCTGGGCCAGTTGAGCAAACGGCTCCAGCGCTACGACGAGGCGATGCGCCATGCCCGGGAGGGCTACGCCCGCGCGCTCGAGCTGGAGAACCGGACGCAGCAGGCCGCCTTCATACTCGACGAGGCGATCCTCCACCAGATCGCGGGTGATCCGGACGCCGCGATCGCCGCTGCCACGAAGGCACTGGAACTGGCGCGCATCAACCATGACGACCAGCAGGAACTGGCCGCCGTGGGCAGGCTGTGCACCTCCCACCGCGACAAGGGCGACCTCGACATCGCCGCGCGGTACGCCTCCATCGGACTCGCGCGGGCGGAGAAGCTCGGCATCTCGAGGGAGACGGCGAGCTTCCACTGGGACGTCGCCGAGACGCTGAGGCTGCGCGGCAGGGACGCCGAGGCGCTGGGCCATTACCGGGACTCGGTGGGGCTCCTCGTCGGGATCGGTGCCTGGGAGCTGGCCGCGCCCATGCTCGCCTCGCTCGCGGACTGCGCCACGCGGCTTCAGCACGCGGACGCCCTGTGGTCGGCGGCGGTGTGGGGAAGCACGCTCTGTGCCGCGGTCGAGCAGCACCTGTGGTCCAAGGTGCTGCCGGTTGTGGTCGACGCGTTCAAGAAGGCAATCGAGACGGGCACGTTCGCCACGACCGAGCGGCGCCTCGGCGACCTGTCGGCGGTCGTCACCGCCCGGAGTCGGGAAAGCAGTCCCGTACAGATGCAGTTTCTGGGCGATGTGTTCACCCTCGTCCTGCACTGGCTGGCGGGCGAGGGGCAGGCGGATGTCGTCGGCTTCGCCCGGCACCTGGACGGCCAGGTCGCGGGCGGTGATCTCGGGCTGGAGGAGTTCGTGTCGGCGCCCTACAGCCGACGCGCCCGCAACCATGGCATCCCGCCCGGCAACCGCCCGGGATGACCACCGACGGTGAGCACGCCTAGTGCGCCTCCTCCATGTACGCCACGGTGGAAGTGAACTGCCGGTCGGCGCCGCGCGGAGCACTTCCCCCTGCTGATGTCGACTGACAGCGATGACCGGCGGTGAGGCGTGGAGGCCGCTGAGGCGTCGGCGGAGGCCGGGCAGTTCTTCAGACCCCCGAGTGGCCCAGATCATTGCCTGCGCCCCGCTCCGTCAACTCGCGGATCCGAGGCGGAAGGTGACGGAGGGGGATGGCTGATCGGCGCGAGCCGACGGTCACGCGGGACCTCTGCCAACGCGGTGCTCGAGTCCGCGCCCGGTCGGTTCGGCCGGGATCACCGGTCGGAGTGGGCGAGCAGCCCGGTCAGGTAGATCGCGATCGAACGTTCGAGCGTCGCGGCGAAGGGGGTTCGGAGGAAGACGAGACTCGGATCGCCGGCGTAGGCGGCACGCACGGCCTCCGCCGGATGGCTGTGCGTCCACAACGCTCCGACGAGAACGATCGTCATGCTGGCTGCTTCGGCGGCCTCCCGGTCGCCGAGCTCGGGCAGGATCTCCCGCAGCATGTCCGCCAGTCCGGCAAGACCGTCGTGGGCCCCCCGCTTGTATCTCGCGGCCACCTCGGCGGAGACGTTGTGCTCAAGGATGCCGGCCTGGGCGCTGAGCAGTTCGCAGAGCATCTTGCGGGACGCGAACGATGTGGCCAGACCTGACGCCACCGACTCGGCTCTCGTGATCGCGGAACCGGTCCGGTCGATGGAGGCGGGCAGCTGATCGACCACCTCGGCCAGGAAATCGCGGGTCAGGCTCTCCAGGAGGTCCAGCAGGACCGCCTCTCGCGACTCGAAGTAGCGCATGACGTTGGACTTCGCCAGTCCCACGCGGCGGCTGAGCTCGTTGAGGCTCACGGCCGAGACCGGCATCTCACTGAGCATGGTCGCCGCCGTCTCGAGGATGCTCCGGCGGCGGACTTCGCGCTGCTCCTCGCTTCTGGCGCGCTGGAACGTATTCATACCCATATGTTACAGACCAGCGGTCCCTTGCGTAAAGACCGCAGGTCTCTTATGCTCGAAGAGCCCGCCGGTCTGTTAGGTGGGGCGGAACCGCCGATCGCCCTGGACCAGCCTCCGCCCGGCGCCTGACTGCTTCCAAGCCCCAGTGCGCTGGGCCACGACTCGCAAGGAACGGCAATGACGAAAAAGGTAGCCCTGGTCACCGGTGCCTCCTCAGGTATCGGCGAAGCCGCCGCTCGACAGCTTCAGCAGGCCGGCTTCATCGTCTACGGCGCGGCCCGGCGTACCGACCGGATGAACGACCTGGCGGCGTCGGGCGTGCGAACGCTCTCGCTCGACGTCACCAGTGAGACCTCGGTGAGCAACGCGGTGGCCGAGATCATCGCGGCCGAGGGTCGCATCGACGTTCTCGTCAACAACGCCGGCTACGGCTCGTACGGCGCGCTGGAGGACGTTCCCATGGAGGAGGCCCGCGCACAGATCGAGGTGAACGTGTTCGGCCTGGCGCGCCTGACCCAGCTGGTCCTGCCGCACATGCGCGCCCGACGAAGCGGCACCATCGTGAACATCAGCTCCATGGGCGGACGGTTCGCCACGCCCATGGGCGCCTGGTACCACGCCAGCAAGTACGCCGTCGAAGGCCTCAGCGACGCGCTGCGCCTGGAACTCAAGCGGTTCGGCATCGACGTCGTACTCATCGAGCCCGGCTCCATCCGGACCGACTGGGGTGCGATCGCGGCCGGCAAGCTGCGTGCCACCTCCTCCCACGGCCCGTACGGCGAGCAGGCCGACGCGATGGCCACGTCCCTGGAGCGAAGCTCGCGGCCGGGCACCCGCATGACCTCACCCGCCGCCGTCATCGGCAAGACCGTGGCCAGGGCGGCGACCGCCCGGCGTCCGCGCACCCGCTACCGCGTCGGTTTCGGAGCGCGCCCCCTCATTCTCCTCAGCCGGCTGCTGCCGGACCGCACCTTCGACGCGCTCGTCAAACGCTCGTCCGGTGTACCGGCGTGAAGGCCCTCGCTCCGAAACCAACTCGCAAGAGACGGAAAGACCATGACTGAATCGACCGCACCTCGGCCCAAGGCCCTGATCGTCCTGTCGTCGGCACGCCGGCTCCCGCTCAGCGCGCCCGCCGGCCACCCCGGGATACCGACCGGATTCTTTCTCGTCGAACTCGCCGCCGTGATGGCGGAGTTCGAGAGGGACTACGACTTCATCCTGGCCACGCCGGACGGCCTGCTGCCGCAGCTCGACATCAACGGACTCGCTCTCAACTTCCAGGCGGGCGGGAACCTCGGTCCCGCCACCGCCCGCACCGCCATTCAGAGCGGAGTCGAGCGCTTCGGCCCCGAGAAGCTGCGCGAGAGGAACCCGGACCTCCTCAAGCGCCGCGAGAGCGAACTCGCCCTCGCCCACCGGCTTCTGGGCCGCATCCCGGTCTCCGAGCCGCTTCCCAGGACGGACGCGGAAGCCGTCTCCGTCCGGGGCGACGTCGTCGCCGGCTTCGAGGCATCGCCGCAGCGCGAGTACCTGTCCGTCCAGCAGCTGATCGAACGGCACCGCGACCCCGCCTCCGGCTTCTCGCTCGCGGACCTGGCCTTCGTGCACATGCCCGGCGGACACGCCCCGATGGTCGACTTCAACAACAACCCGTGGATGGGGGAGTTGCTCAACACGCTCCACGAGGTCGGCGTACCGATCTCCCTCATCTGCCATGCCCCGGTGAGCCTGACCTCGGCGCGCTACCGGGTCGACGGCGACGGGAAGGTCACGACCGATCCCGACCACGCCTTCAAGGGCGCACGGATCACCACCGTCCCCAAGTACGGCGAAAAGGTGATGCTCGCGTCCGGGTATCCGAAGGTGCCCGGCGAGCGCACGCGCCTGACCTACTACGTCGACGTGGCACTCAAGGAGGCCGGTTACGACGTCAGCCTCACCCTCAACCCCTCGGCCGCCAAAGTGGTCTGGGACGCCGACCACTCCCTGCTGACCGGCAACGGACCCCAAGCCGTGGATGAGCAGGCCGCCCGCCTGGCCGAGATCGTGCGCGGCCGGTCACGCGCCTCCGTGTCGCGCACGCATTAGAGGTACCCGGCCCTCCCCTTGGGCGCTGTCGTCCAGCCAGTGGACCGTCGCGCCGTGAGGGCGCGCCATGGCCGGCCGTGGCGGTCGCGGCCGAGTCCGCCGACGGGTGATCAGCCGGCCTGAACAAACAGAAGGTGTTCAAGCCGACCAGTTCAGCACGTCCGCCGGCAACCTCGATGTGCGGATGCCGAACGCGTCACTGTCCGGCCCGCTCGACGCCATGCACCTGAAGGCGGAACTGCCCCAGGGCAAGGGGAGCCTGGACCTCACGCTGAAGGCCGTCGGCCCCACGCTGTACAACAACTGAACCGGCCTCTTCCCCTTCCTGGACGACACCAGCTACTACTACTCGCTCCCCAAATCTGCGGACCACCGGCACCCTCACGCTGGACGGCTCGACCAGACACGTCACCGGCACCTCCTGGCTCGATCGCCAGTGGGGCAACTGGAACTGGGACACGCTGCACAAGTGGACCTGGATGGCCGTGCGGCTCAACAACGGTCAGGTCCTCAACCTGTGGGACATGTTCGACAACAACGGAGAAAAGCACCGGGCGACCGTCCTCGGCCCCAACGGCACGCACCGCGTCGTCTCCGTCAATCCGCTCGCCCCGCAGGGCGCCCACTTCGAAACCAGCCCCACGACCGGCCAACGCTACGCCGGGAAATGGACCGTCACGATCCCCAGCCTGAACACCGAACTCGTCGTGACCGCCAAACCCGTGCTCCAGGAAATCCAGGCCGACCAGCCGTTCACGCCAGGAATCGACGAGGCCGACTCATCGGTGCGCGGCATCTACCAGGGGCAACCGGTCACCGGCGACGCCTACGTCGAGCAGTTCGGCCTGTGGAAGTAGAACGTGTCCGACGGCCCTTGGAATATCCGCCGGCCAGGCGAACTCGTCTTCCGCGTAGCCGACGGATCCGCCGACGACATCGACAACGGCCGAAGGCCTGGCAGGATCTCGGAGGAGTCCGCGGAGCTGCGAGCAGCGCGTCGACGGATCCGTGAGTTGGAAACCGAGCTTGAGATCGTCCGCAAGGCCGCCGAGTTCCTCGGCGAGGAAAAGCCGGCCCCAAAAGGCTCTACCCGGCGATCGACCGTCTCGTCGACGCCGGGGCACCGGTCGATCGACTATGACTGATCGAGGAAGTCCCGGATCGTGACGTCGAGTGGGCGTGGCCCGGAACACCGTTCACGTCCGGCTGCGCCGGATGGCCACCGACGGCACGCTCAACCCTTCCAGCCGTCGGGTCGACCCCGCCGCCCTCGGGTACGGCCTGGCGGCCCTCATGTCTCTCGCGGTCACCACCAAGGCGATTCTCGCCATCGACGGCGTGGGGCCGGACCAGCACCGCCATCTCACTGGCTGAAGTGATCCCCTACCGTCCCCGCTCCCTCTTGAACCGTCTGGCGAACGGAGGATGACGTCGGCAACGGGTACCGCCGCGACCCCCACCCGGGCCGCCCTGAATGTCGACGCACCTGCCGACAGCAGCTCCGGAGCCGAAAACTGACGATGCATCAGGTCGTCGTAGATCCGAGTACGCCGGGCGCGCTGCCCAGTGTGGGCACGGGATCGGTCGGGAAGCGTGCTGCGACCCGGGCGGCGGTGACGGTGGCCCGGTGGGTGGTGATCGCCAGGCCTGCCACCGCGATCACCACTCCGCTTGCGACCAGGATCCACCAGCCCGGGTGACTGGCGGCTGCGAAGCCTGAGCGATCCCGACCCCCGCTGCGCGCGGCGACGATCGAGCCCAGGGCGGCGACGCCGAGGTTGTTCCCGATCTGGCGGCCGGTGGTGGTGATCGCGGCGGACACTCCGGCCTGGGCGAGCGGCATACCGGCCACCGCCGAGCTGGTGATCGGGGTGTTGACCAGGCCGAAGCCGATGCCCAGCAGCATGTATGCGGTGAGCAGGACCGCCCATGGCGTCGTCGCGTCGAGCGTGGTCAGCATCAGCGCGGAGGCTGCGATCAGCAGTCCGGCGGCGACCAGCGGCAGCCGCGGACCACGCGCGGCGGTCAGGTGCCCGGACAGCGGTGAGGCGAGCGCGATGCCGGCGGCCATCGGTACGGTCAGCAGGCCCGCGTGCAGCGCGCTGCATCCGCGCACCTCCTGCAGATACAGGGTGTTGAGGAACAAGAAGCCGGACAGCACGACGAATGCGGTGACGGCGACGACGAAGGCGCCGGTGAACGGGATCGAGCGGAAGAACGCCGGCTCCATCAGCGGCTGCTCGCGGCGGCGTTCGTAGCCGGGCAGTGCCACGGTGGCGACCCCGGCCAGGAGAAACAGACCGATGATGGGCGCGCTTCCGTAGCCCCGCCGGGAGCCTTCGATGATCGCGAAGATCAGCGAGGTCAGGATCGCGACGACGAGCACCTGGCCAACCGGGTCGGGGCGTCGCGGTGCCGCGGCCCTGGACTCGGGCACGAAGACCGCAGTCAGAACCAGGGCGGCCACTCCGATCGGGATGTTGATCCAGAAGATCGAGCGCCAGCCGGCCGAGGTGACCAGCAGGCCGCCGACCACGGGGCCTGCGGCCAGGGACAGTCCGACCGTGGTGCCCCAGAGCCCGATCGCGCGGGCGCGCTCGCGCGGGTCGGGGAAGGCGTGGGTAATGATCGACAGGGCGACCGGGTTGAGCATGCTGGCGCCCAGGCCCTGGGCGACCCGGAAGGCGATGAGCCAGCCCAGAGTCGGGGCCAGGGAGCAGGCCAGCGAGCCGGCGGTGAACAGGGCCAGTCCGGCCTGGAATACCCGGCGTCGTCCGATGCGGTCGGCGGTGGATCCGGCCAGCAGCATGAACGCGGCGACCGCCAGGGTGTAGGCGTCGACGGTCCACTGCAGGCCGCTGACCGGCGCGCGCAGATCGCGGCCGACCGCAGGCAGCGCCACGTTCACCGCGGTGGTGTCCAGGGCGGTGATCAGCAGGCTCAGGCAGCACACTGCCAGAACCAGCCCTCCCCGTCGACGGCCACCACCGGTCAGGGACGTATACGTGGTCATGTCCATCCCCCTCGCTCGTGCGCGGTTTCGTGCGAGTCGCCGGGCGGCTCGCCGTCGGGCTTGACCTCGCTGTCAACGGAACTGGCCAGGACACGCTCGTGCTGTCGACCTGAAGATCGCTGTCGTGGAGGCTGGTGGTGAGGACGCCATCCGGTCGCGGGTATGGCGGTCAAAGTTCGGTCCTGATGCCGGGTTCGACGATGCGGACGCTGGTTCCGGGGGCCAGGTCGCGGGTGGCATCGCGGTAGCTCTGCGGGTTCTTGTCGCTGTGGGTGATCAGTCGGTCGCCCAGGAATCCCTTGGTAAAGGCGTAGTGGTGCGGGACGGCCAGTTCGGGCCGCAGGATTGCGGTCAGTTCGGCCGCCTCGTCGGCGTTCATGACGACCTGCATGTTGTCGGCGGGCCGGATGTACAGGCCATTGGTGGGCAGCAAGGCCACGGAGATGTGCCCCAACCGGTCAGGGATCTCGGCGAGTTCGGGAATGAGCATGGTGTCTCCGGCGAAGTACACCGCGTCGGCGCCGGCGCGCAGGACGAAGGTGACCTCGTAGACGCCGTGCTTGGCCGGGGTCGCGGTGATGGTCACACCGCCGACCTCCACGTCCTGCCAGGGCTTGAGGGCGGTGACATCGGTGAAGCCGTGTCTGCGGGCGGCGTCGACGACGGTTTCGGCGACGAACAGCGGGACCGAGCGGTCGCGGTAGGCGGCGAAGGCCTCCAGGTCGCAGTGGTCGTAGTGGTCGTGGCTGATCAGCACGCCGTCGAGCCGGGGGAGGTCGGGGATGCCGATGGCGATCGGTTCGCCTTGGTAGTAGCCGGGCCTGGTGCTGAACCAGGGATCGGTGAGGAAGGTGCGGCCGCCGATCTCTATCAGATGGCAGCTGTGGGTGACACGGGTGACCGCGGTCCTGGGCATGGTCGGATCTCCTTGGGTGGCGGGGGTCGGCAGGCGGGTCGCGGCTCAGCGGGCGAAGACGGAGAAGTCGGTGTCCGCGCTGTCCCAGATCGCGTCCACGACCTGGTCGGGCGTCTCCAGCTGCGCGTTGTGACCGGTGGCGGGCAGCAACTGGAACCGGGCCAGGGGGATCGCAGCGGCGTAGGCCCGGCCGTAGTCGGGGTCCACGATCCCGTCACTGTCTCCCCACAGCACCAGGGTCGGGATCTCCAGCGTCCCCAGGCGTGCGGCCAGGGTCGGGTCGGTCATCGCGGCGCCCGCGTAGACGGCGATCGCGGCGCGGTTGCCGGCCGCGACGGCCAGCGCCGCGGGAGGCAGGGTGGCGGCGTTGAATCGGAACGGGTCGGGATGGTGGAAGCTGAGCTCGAAGACCTGGTCCGTGGTCAGGGTGAAGAAGTCGGCGACGGGGTGGCCCGGGACCTCGATCCCGACGGCGTCGATCAGGACGATGCCGCTGACCCGGGGCGACTTCAGCAGTGCGATCTCGGCGGTGATCCAGCCGCCGATGGAGTTGCCGATGACGGTGACATCGCCCAGCTCCAGCTGGTGGAGCAGCGCCTGGTAGAGCGCGGCCAGACTGGCGACGGAGTCCAGGGCCCCGGGCCGGAGGGTGCCGCCGAAGCCCGGATGGGTCGGGACCAGCACGCGCACGTCGTGGGCGGCGGCGAACCTCTCGGCAAACCCGGTCACCGACTGCGGGCCGGCGCCTCCGTGCAGGAGCAGGAACGGCTGCCCGCCCCCATAGTCGGCGACGGACACCTCGACCGGGCCGATGCCGTCGAGGCTGACGGTGTACTGCGTGGTGGTGCCCATGGCGTTCTCCTCGATCGTTGCTGGTCCCGGCTGTCGGACGGCAGGCGGGAACGTTGCGCACGGCGGGTTGTGAGTGTGGGCGATCAGGCGAAGCCGGTGACCGGTTCGGTGGCGTAGCGGCTCATCGCCTCGATCGCGGCCTCGGGGGGCAGCGCCGGCCGTCGGCGATCATGTCGCGCAGGTCCCGGGAGTAGTTGACGTACAGGTCCGGGGTGAAGGTGTTGAGCAGGACCGCGGTGCCGTCGGTCGGGTTGGCGAAGGTGGGTGCGGCACTGGGCGGGATCATGACCAGCGTTCCGGCGGGCGCGTCGTACTCGGTCTCTCCGACGGTGAACCGGGTCGCACCGGACACCACGTGGAAGCCCTCGTCGTGCCGGGCGTGACGGTGCTGCGGCGGCCCGTCGGCGTGCGGGGCCAGCGTGGTCTCCCCGATGCCCAGACGGTGATCGGTGGCGCTGCCGCCCCGGCGGCCGTTACGCGAGGTGCGGATTGCCGTTCGAGGCGCCGAGGCCGCCGTCGACGCGGATGTGGGCTCCGTTCACGTAGCTCGCCGCCGGACTGGCCAGGAACGTGATGACGGAGGCCGCCTCGGCTGGATCACCGAAGCGTTGCAGCGGTACCCGGTTGAGAGCGGCGGCGACGATCGCGTCGTTCCGCAGGAATCCCGCGGTCATGTCGGTGGAGATCATGCTGGGGTGGACGGCGTTGACCCGCACGCCTTCCGCGCCGTGGTCGAGCGCCATGGCGTTGGTCAGGTTGGTCACCGCGCCCTTGGCGGCGTCGTAGGCGGCCAGCCCCCAGTCGCCGCCGAGCCCGGAGGCCGAGCCGACGTTGACGATGCTGCCGCCCACGGCGCGCAGATACGGAAGCGCGGCCCTGGAAGCGAAAAAGACCCCGTCGACATCGGTGGCCATGACGCGTCGCCAGCCCGCCGCATCGATGTCGGACACGGAGCCCAGCGGCTCGCACCTCGCGGCGTTGTTGACCAAGGTGTCCAACCGGCCGTGGTCGCTGGCCACGGCTTCCACCAGCTCGGTGATCTCCTCCTCGTCCGAGACGTCACCGACCCGGGCGATCAGCGTCGAGCCCGCCGGCGCATCGGACACCACCTTGTCCAGCTTCGTCTGCGTCCGGCCGACGATCACCACCGTGGCGCCTTCGGCTGCGAAGAGGCGGGCGGTGGCCGCGCCGATGCCCGATCCACCGCCGGTGACGATGACGACCTTGCCAGTGAACGTGTCTCCAGCCATCGGAAATCTCCAATCCCTCATGAGTCAAGTGATGTTGTCTGCCGCCCGTCTTCGTGGTCCGGGAAGGATTCCTGTCCCTCACGGCGCCGCGACCTCTCTGTCCAAGGCCTTTCTGACGGCCCGTGGTCCGGACCGTGGTGATAGTCCGTCGCGGCGTGAACGGTGGTCCACGAAGATGCGGAAACCGCGCGGCTGCGGGTCATGGCAACCGTCTCGGTGATCCCCCAGCGCCGGCAGACGGCGCACCACGCCCCTGCTGTCCCCTTGAGGCCACCGGGGAACGCAGACCCGCACCATGTCGGAGGGTGGGCCGCGTGCGGTCCGCGAGCACCACGGTGTACCTCCTCGCGTGTATGCCCCAAGCCGGAGCAAGGGGTTGTCCCTGCCACTGAAGCCTAGGAAGATCGGAAGAGTGCAGGCTTGAACCACAGCGCCATCCGGACGGAATATCAGCGCCAGGCAGCGCCGGAGGGGCGAAGGCAGAGGGAGGGCCATGCCGAACAGCACTGGGGTGAAGACCGACGAGTCACGTGCTGCGGCCTCCGGCGAATCCGCGCCCCCGGACAAGGGCACCGCATCGGGAGCATTCGACGCCTTCCGCAGCGGCTGGGAGACGGAGATCGGCCACGATTTCCCGCTGCCGACCTTCAGCCCGGAAACGACCCGTGACTTCCGGGTCAAGAGCCGTGCCACCACAGTGGGTAACGTAGCGATCACCGATCTCCACGGCGCGTCGGCCATCCGGACCGAAGGCCCCCTGGGCGGCATCGAGGGCCAGGTGCGGATGTACGTCGTCCAGCACGGCTCCTGGACCCTGGGCGCCCCGCTGGCCCGCACCGAACAGACCGTGCCGGCCGGACAGTTCCTCATCCGCCACATCGGACGGCCCCTGCACTTCGAAACCGTTCCGAACACGACCGCGAAAGTCCTCGTCCTGCCCGCCGCCATGCTCAAACCACTGCTCGGGGAACGACAGAGCGTCTGCGGGCCGGCCGACTCCGCCGAGGTGCGGCTGCTGGTGGCCCACTCGAACATGATCTACGAAACAGTCGCCGACCTCAGCCCGGCCGGAGTCCAGGCCGCCCACAGCACGCTCATCGAATTGGCCAAGGCGGTCGCCAGACGCCGGTTCGACGACGCAGAACCCCAACTGGCCCCGGCCCTCGCGCAGGCCGCAAAAGACCTCGCTGACAGCCGCCTCGCCGACCCCGAGCTGTCCGGGACGATGCTGGCCCGTGAACTCAACGTCTCCGTACGCAACCTGCAGCGGGCATTCGCCGCAGCAGGGGAGTCGGTGGCCGCCTACATCCGCCGGCGACGACTGGAAGAAGCCCGACTCGCCCTCACCGCCCCCTCCGGTCGGCTGAGCGTCTCGGAACTCGCCGCCTACTGGCAGTTCTCGGACAGCAGCCACTTCACCCGGACCTTCAAGAAGCACTACGGCCGGACGCCCACCGAGTACGCCCGCTCGATGAGCCCCGACTCGAACTCCCCCGCGGAGTCGACCGGCTAACCCGTCATGCGTGCTTGGAGACGCACTCGGTCCCCCGGCCCGCCTGCGAGGAAGAGCACCTCGGCCGACTTCACGCCTGCCGCGCCGAACCAGTGGGGCGTGTGGGTGTCGAACTCGGCCGCATCGCCGGGGCCGAGGGACAGGATGGCATCGGCCAGGAACAGTTGGACCTCGCCGACCAGGACGCACAGCCATCCGTAGCCGTCATGCCGCTGCGGGGCGGGGCTCTGATGCGGGGGCAGGATGAGCCGGTAGACCTGGATCCCGCCGAGGTGGTGGGACAGGCGCTGTGCAGCGATGCCGCTTCGCCGGCTCGGCGACTGGAACACCGGCGGCTCACCGGCGTGCTGGGCAACGTCGAGCAGTTCCTCCAGAGGGGTCTGGTAGGCGGCCGCGAGCGGGACGAGCAGGTCGAGCGAGGGCCGACGCTTGCCGGCTTCCAGACGCGACAGCGTGGAGACGCCGATACCGGTCAGCCGCATGACTTGATCGAGTGTCAGGTCAGCGGAGCGGCGGAGCGTACGAAGTCTCGGGCCTATCTCGGCGAGAGCTCGTGCTACTTGGTGCTGCTGGGGGACCACTGACACAGATGCCATGGCCGACAGTTTTGCAGTTCCCGCAAGTTCGTGGACCCGGCCCTTCAGCACGGCGGACGATCGCGGCGCACAGCACTTCATGGGCTTCCCGACGATTTCAAGAAAACAGGACGGTGGTGCGAGATGACCGGACAGCGATCCGCCGAGGACCGGATGAGATTCTTCGTCGAACAGGTCCAGGAGCAGGGACGGTTCGAGCTGATCGACGATCTCGTGCGTCCCGACTTCCGCAACCGCACCGTCGAGCCGGGGCAGCACGACGGCCGGGAGGGAGTACGCGAGGTCATGGCCGCCCTGCACGAGGCATTCTCCGAACTGCGTGTCGAGATTGTGCACTGCATCGGGAGCGGAGACTTGGTGGCCACCCACAAGGTGTTCCGTGCCAGGCACACCGGTCCATGGTTCGGTGTTCCCGCGTCCGGCCGACGGGTCGAGTTCCGGGTGATGGACCTCGTTCGCTACCAGGACGGGCAGTGGGCCGAGCACTGGGCCGTCGCCGACGGGGTCAGTCTGCTGCGCCAGACCGGCGCCCTGCGCTGACCGTCAGGCGCGACGATCACATCCGTCGCCGAGGAGCACAGGGTCGGCACCAAGACGGGAAATCGAGGGAACTCGCGGGAGCTGCTGACACACCGTCAGAACATCCGCCCGGGGCAACAGCATTGCAGGTCAGGCCCAGGACGCCACCGGCACGAACGAACTGTCCTGGCGGGACAGTCCACACGCTTCCGCATACCACCTCTGACCTGCGAGGCAGCACACCGAGCGAAGACCGCGTCACGGCTTCCGCTGCCCTTCTCGGCATCGGTGTTGCTGCGGCTTCACACGAGGACACCAAGACCATCAGGGTCCTGTACGGAACGGCGGCAGAGCCGGACTCCATAACGGCGGAAGCGGGTGTATAGCGTCCCCCACGGCCCGTAGCGTTCCGGTAGGTCGCGCCAGGAGATCCCGGTCCGGATCTTGCAAACCATCCCGTTGATGACCTGCCGGTCCGCCACCCGCGGCCGACCCGTCGCCGCCCGCGGTATCAGCGGAGCGAGTAACTCCCGCTCCTGATCGGTGAGTTCACGACGGCGTATCACCCCACCACGATCCACCACCCGATGGCCTCTGAAGACGGACCCCAGTTCCACCAGGCCACTCAGCGCGGCTCGATCCACAGATCTTGACCATGGCTTTCCACGACGGCAAGAGAGTGACACACTCCGCGTTTCGTCGACCACTCCGCGTTGCCATGCTGAGACGATGATCAGGCTTACCGGCCAGGACTACTCGCTCGGCCACACCCTTTTGCCGTAGGGCGCCGAAGAGACGCCGTAACAGCCGCCTTCTAAATCGAAGGCGCATTCGACAACCTAGCGGTAAGGAGCGGCCACATGAGCGGTAAGATCGCGCTCGAAGAGCACTTCAACCTCCCAGAGTTCAGCGATGAAGTCCCGCAATACGTCAACGCCGAGACGATGCGGGACATCAACCGGCGCCTCCTCGACCTGACCACGGAGCGGTTGGCGGAGATGGACGCCGCGGGTATCGACTACTCGCTGCTGTCACTGACCTCGCCCGGCGTGCAGGGGGAGACCGACCCGCGGCTTGCTGTCACCCGCGCCCGGAAGGCCAACGACGACCTGGCCGATCTTGTGGCCGCCAATCCCACCCGCTTCGGCGGGTTCGCCGCCCTGCCTCTGCAGGACCCGACGGCAGCCGTCACGGAGCTGGAACGCTGCGTGACCCAGCTTGGATTCCACGGAGCGCTGGTCAACGGCTACACCAACATCGGTGATGCCGAAACCGGTTGGTACTACGACCACGAACGCTACCTGCCGTTCTGGGAGCGCGTCGAGGCGCTCGGCGTGCCGGTCTACCTGCACCCCCGTGACCCGCTGCCGGGCAACCAGGGTATCTACGAGGGGCATCCGGAGCTGTTCGGCGCGGTGTGGACCTTCACCGTGGAGACCGCCACCCACGCGCTGCGCCTGATGACCAGCGGCCTGTTCGACCGCTTCCCCAACCTCACCGTCATTCTCGGCCACCTGGGCGAGACCCTGCCGTCCAACATGTGGCGCATCGCCCACCGCGCCTCCTACATGGGCGACCTGATCAAGTTCAAGAAGCCACTGACCCACTACCTGCTCAGCAACTTCTACGTCACCACCTCTGGCAACTTCCACACCCAGACGCTCAACGCGGCCGTGGCCGAGATGGGCGTCGACCGCGTGCTGTATTCCAGCGACTACCCGTATGAGTCCATGCGCGAAGCCTCCGACTGGTTCGACAACTCAGCCATCAACGACAACGACCGGGCCAAGATCGGCCACCTCAACGCCCGACGGCTCTTCCCCAACATCCCGGAGAAGATCGGCTAGGACCGTGGGTCGGTAACCACTGCCGCGCCGACCCGGATGATCTTGCGCGACTGCCCGCGCCGACGACAGCGTCCGCCTTGCCCGACCGCGGCTTCGACGGCGGCAAGCTGGTCGACGGCCACAAGCGGCACGTCGTGGTCGACACGCTCGGCCTGCTGCTTCGCGTGATGGTCACGAGCGCGGACACCGGCGACCGCACCACCGCCCAGGTCCTGCTCCTGATCGGTGAGTTCATGACGGCGTATCACGACACCATGATCCACCATCCGATGATCTTTGAGGACGGACCTGGTTCTGAGAGGACTTCTGCCAGCGGCGAGCTGGGCGAATACGGGCGGTTCACGCGTCGCCGGGCGGCTCTCTCAACTGACCGTTTGTGAGAGACCCGAACCGGAACTGGCGCTGCCGCCGACCACGGTTCCCGTGTTCCCCCGAGGCTGTCATCCCCATAGGGCAGCGAGCCTGCGCCATTCCTCCCTCGGAAGTTTGTCCCTGTGGGTGCCGGTGACCACCTGGAGGGCCACGTGGTCCCCGCCTGCCTGATGGAAGGTGTCGATGCGGTCGCGGATGCGGTCCTCGTCGCCCCAGGCGAAGACCGCGTCGATCAGGCGGTTGCTGCCGCCCTCGGCCAGGTCGGCCTCGGTGAAGCCGTGCCGCAGGAAGTTGTTGGTGTAGTTCGGCAGGGTGAGGTACATGGCGAGGGCGCCGCGGGCCAGCGCGCGGGCCCGGGCCGGGTCGGTCTCCAGAACCACTTTCAGCTCCGGGGCGAGCAGCGGGCCCTCGCCGAGGATCTCGCGGGCCTGGGCGGTGTGTTCGGGCGTGACCAGGTAGGGGATGGCGCCGGCCGCCCGCTCGCCGGACAGCTTCAGCATCTTGGGGCCCAGCGCGGCCAGCACCCTGCTGTCGGCGGCGACGCCGGCCTCGTCCAGCTCGTCGAGGTAGCGGGTCATCGCCGCGTACGGGTGGCTGTAGTCCTTCACTACCCGGCCGTGGCTCACGCCGAGACCCACCAGGTAGCGGCCTGGGTGCGCCGATTCCACCTCGGCGAAGCCGGCCGCTGTCGTGGCGGCCTCCTGCTGCCAGATGTTCAGGACGCTGGTGCCGACGAGGATGCGGCGCGTCGCCCCGATCAGCGGGGCGGCATGGCCGGCGGTGCTGTTGTTGCCGAGCCAGATGGCGCCGTACCCGAGTTCCTCCAGCTCGGCCGCGGCCTCGTCCAGTTCTCCGCGCCGGGCCGGGTCCTCCGAGCGCAGTTCGACGCTCCAGGCGCCGTACCGGCCGACTCGCTGCTTCAGGGGGACTGTGGTGTCGCTCATCGGGTGTTCCCTCCGGGTGGTGGGCTGTGCCGTGATCATCACGTCTCCAGCCACTGCCGACCGGAGGGCGTTCCGGGTCGATTCCCGCCGTTCCCTCAGTTGGTCGAACGGCCCATAGGACGTCGACCGGCCCCTACTGGCGAAGGCGGATTTCCGCGGCGGCAGGTCGTGCGGAAAGCGGAAACAGGTCCCACTGGCAGCCGGTGGGGCCGCGATGGACGAGCGCGTTGACGACCTCCCGCATCTCGTCGCGGCCCTGGCGGCCGCTCACCGACGGGTGTGCGGCCCTCCACGCGGCGACCACCGGCTCGATCAACGCCCACTGCCCGTCGGACAGGTCGGTCTTGCAGGGCTCGCGCTCGCTCACGGTGTCCAGCCCTGCACGCACGAGTCCACCGACCGGCTGGGATGCCGCTGTGCCACACGTTCAGCGTGCCGCGCAACGCGAAGGACAAGCTGTTGGAGCCCGCCGAGGGGGAGGGCATCGGCCCGGACCGAGACGAGCCCTTCCCGCTCGCCGAGACCACCATCCACTCCTGGGTGCACTACATGGAGGCCTTCGGCGAGTTCCCGACCGAGCTGAGCGAGTACGCCAAGCTGATGAAGGAGCTGACCGCGGCATGACCGACCGTATGAAACCCCCGGCCCGACGCACGGGTGGTCGCGCCTTGGGCGGTGTCAAGAAGACCACCTCGCCGCCACCTCCCCCGGCCGCCGAGCTCACCCCCGAGCAGTTCGCCGCTGAAGAGGCAGCTACTGGCTGCGGGTGACAGCTTGCACCGTCGGTCGTGCTGACGGGTGACGATGAGCATCGTCACCTCACTCCTCCAGCACGTGGAGAAACCAACGAGGCCCCCGGGGCTGTGGTGCGGAGACGTCGGACATCTCGCTCAACAGTGTTCGGGGGCCTCGCCGTCACGTCAGTGGCCTCGCCCGATCAGTGATCAACTTCAGAAGACTCGTTGTGAACGCCTCGGGTGAAGCAGAAGGAGATGGGAGCGGCGCGGTGATGATGCGCCCTGCTGCCGAATTCCGGACACCCTGCGTGCCGCCCTGGGTGTTCCCGGTCCCGCCCTGCGTCCCACCCTGGGTGTTCCCGGTCCCGCCCTGCGTCCCACCCTGGGTGTTCCCGGTCCCGCCCTGCGTACCGCCCTGGGTGTTCCCGGTCCCGCCCTGCGTACCACCTTGGGTGTTCCCGGTCCCGCCCTGCGTACCGCCCTGGGTGTTCCCGGTCCCGCCCTGCGTACCACCTTGGGTGTTCCCGGTCCCGCCCTGCGTACC
>NZ_JBEYFE010000004.1:312025-314539 GCF_040634235.1 Streptomyces sp. NPDC007157 | reverse complement strand
GCCCTGGGTGTTCCGGGTCCCGCCCTGCGTACCACCTTGGGTGTTCCCGGTCCCGACCTGCGTGCTATTGCTGTTGCCGTTCACCTCATTAAAAACATTTCCGTAAGACCCGCCATTGTTGAAAACAATGGTAACTCCTGCGGGGATTTCAGGATCGTTGCGGAGTTCCGCGGAAGCCTGGCCCGCTGTTGCGCCCGCCAGTGCCACGGCAGCGACAAAAGGCAGGGTTGCGTAGATGCCAAACCTTTTCACAGCACCCCTTTCTTGTTGTAGATAGAGATAGGAACCTTTGTGGACTAAACTGTCGCAACACATCACTCCATAACTACAGCAACACGGCAATGTCACCCATACAGAGTGTTAAGCAGACTGCACCGTGATTGTGGGATTTTCTGCGTGCGGGACTCCCATGGCCCACCGGGGCCAGACCGACGCTCCTGCGGTGGACCGGCCGGACTCATCGGGCTCGGCGACGTATTCGAGCTTGTCGCGCACCGCCGCCACCACGGGGCCGGGAGGTCCGAATAGCGCGTCGAGCATGTTCTGCTCGACCGGTCGACTGTTCTCCAGCCGCTCCAACTACTGCTGGGCTAGCCCTGCTTGGCAGCTCGGTCGACCTGCTCGCGAACGCCGCCTGCCCCGCTCCAGAACGGTGAGGCCGTCGCGATCAACGACGTACCGACAAGCAAAAAAAGGGGGCGAGAACTCGAAGAACTCTTCCCACGGCCGGAGCCTCGGTTGGCTCTCTGGATTACATGCAGCACGTCGATGCGTTGCGTTCACAAGACATTCATCCATGACCGTCCGTGCATGCCGCATTACCGCTGCACTCCCGCCGCCAGGCCGTCGCCCAGAAGATACAGAAGCATTATTCGACTGACGCCCACGACAGGTTCGGCAGGGAGGTTCTTCGCCCCCGGCAGAACGTCCACGTGTTCGGCATCCTGGGCGAGGCCGGGATGCTGGATGGCGCGTGGAGCTTCACGGTCCTCAGCCCTCGGTTTCGCCGTGGCCCCTGGGAATTCGGCCTGTTCATCGACTTCGGCCTGCCAGCCACAGCCCGAGCAGCGCGATTTTCGCGGTCATCGCGATCCCAAGAACCCCACTGGGCCAACCACTGACCCAGCACCGTCAGGCTGCCACGCCGCCGGCAGGCTGCTTACCCTCGCCCGCTTCCGCCCAGGAACGGCTGGCCGGCGAGCAGCGCAACCGCGTGCGGAACCTGCGACACCACCTCTGTCCCCGTCGCCAGCGACCAGGAGCTGGGTGCTGTTACAGACCGTGTGCGGCCAGCATCCTGTCGCCGTCGCGGAAGCCTTCGTCTCTACGCTTGCGCCGGCCACCCAGGTGGCGCACCGAGGTGGCACACCCGCATGCGCCGGAGATTCCGGCCGGTGTCCGTGGCCCCGACGGACCGATAGACCGCTGGAGCACGGACGAAGGACAAGACAGAGCGCCGCCGGGTGAGGAGGTACCCGCCCCCGCCCTGGTCCAGCATGGTCGGCGGCCAAGTAACCGGGCTGGAGCCGAGCCGGGACGCAGGTGTAGCTAATTCCAGCTACAGGGCCGCCCGAGTCTATATGTGGATTGCGGCGATCTTTTGCCGTCGAAGTAAATTGACGGTAACGGGCTCAACGGAGGCCCTGAGGTCGTTCGGATCTAAAGTGTGGGTCTTTCTAGTGACAAGCGGTGTGGTTAGGCCCCTTAATAGCCCACGATTCGAGTTGACTCAGCCGACGCGTGAGACCAGTATCGGGATTGTAACTTCGCCGCTGTGCAGGTATCCAGGCGCCCAGGGATTACAACGCGCGGTGCTTCTTTTCCCGCACACCGGCCTCCAGGGGCTGCACTGGCACTCAGCCCGGCAGCAGAACTGAAGCACCCGGCGGAGCCAGCACCTTTCAGGTGTGGGATGAAGGAAATTCACGGCTAATGCGCTGGGCCTTCAATTGGCCGGACGTGTCTTCTGAGTGGCCGACAACACCACGATCGGATCGGACCACGCTCTGCGCATCGCATGACCAGACGCCAAAGCGAATAGTGCTTAATACGGAAGAGAGGAGCACGCGCGTGCGGCACACTCGGAAGCAGAAGATGGCGACAGCAATAGTGTCGGCGACAATGGCTGGAGGAATGGCCGTCATCGGGGCCCCTGCCTCAGCGGCGCCGGCGGTGACCGGCGCAGTTTCCCACGTCCAGACGCTAGCCAGTAAAGGTACATCGCAGGCTCAGACCCTGCTGCCGGAAAAGCCGTGCAAGCAGAAACACTGCAATACCGGCAACAATCAGGGATCGCGGAGCGGCAGGGGTGGCAACACCCAGGGCGGCACCCAGGGCGGTGGCAACGGCAACACCCAGGGCGGCACCCAAGGCGGCAGGGGTGGCAACACCCAGGGCGGCACCCAGGGCGGCGGCAACGGCAACACCCAGGGCGGCACCCAGGGCGGTGGCAACGGCAACACCCAGGGCGGCACCCAAGGCGGCAGGGGTGGCAACACCCAGGGCGGCACCCAG